>NZ_JAMYNR010000023.1:0-97326 GCF_040319155.1 Mesorhizobium sp. M0954
AAACACCCTAACCCCCCCCGCGCGTCTAGCTGCCCTTCTCCCCCGACCATAGGCCCCGGGGCGAGGGCCCACGGCACCCACCCGGGCGCCCGTTCCCCGCGCGCGCCATGGGCCGTCGCCCACACGGCCTCGGCGGCGGCCTTGTCGATGCGGCCGCGGAGCGCCGAGAGCGCGGCTCGGGTCTCGGCGTCGTAGACCGAAAGCCGGCCACCGCGGTGGAAATTATGCTGCCCTGCCGGTGGCCCGTCGGCAGCGTCGATCCGGTAGAGCGCAACCAGAAAGCCGGCCAGCGAACGGGCGAACTCAGTAAGATCGGCAATCAGTCCACCAGCCGCCGGTCTGCCGCCAAGCCAGCGATAGACGGACCAAGGCCATGGATAGCCTTCCCCGGGCGCGCCTTTGGCCAGCGGCACGGGTATCGGCAGAGGCAGGTGAGGCGCCAAGCGGGGCAGCCAGCGATGCTCCTTCTCGACCTGGGCGACATAGGCGGCAGCGCTCGGCAGCCGCACCGACATGCTGTCGCCCAGCCGGAACGTGCGGTTGTCCCAGCCGCCAGGCTCGACCGTCTCTACCGGCAGGTCCGCCCATTTGGGGAACTGCGCGGCAATCAGCCGGCGAACAAGTGCGGCATCTATCGGCATGCCTGGCGTTCGTTCATCGGGCGGCATCGGGCTTGCTCCGGTCTTCTGAATAGCCGGCGGTCCATCTTTTTGTCGTCGCACTATTGCGGCGCCAGTGATTCCCTTGCCGGCAAATTCTCTAAGCCTTGCGTTCCCAGCGCCGGTCAGGCGTTTGCTGCCAGTAGGTCACGGTGTGGCCGGCCTCCTTCATTGTCTTCCAGTGCGTGCGTGCCGCCTCTAGCTGGGCTGCATCGTGACCGTCGAACAGGAACACGGCGCGCTGGTAGCCGCCAAGCTCCGGCGGCACCGCCCCATCGACCAGGAAGCGTATCTGCGCCTGGTTCGGATTGTCAGGGCCGACGGTCAGAAGCACCGGCTGCTCGGCGGGATGGGCTTCGCGATCCGTTGCGTGGGCCAGGAATGAATCGTCCCGGAAAGTCCACAGATGCTGGTCCAGCGCGTCGCGCCGTTCCTCGGTGCCGGTCTGCACCACGGCACGCCAGCCGCGATCGATACTGCGCTCCAGGAGGCCGGGCAACGCATCCTCCAGCGTCGATTCGGTCAGGTGATAAAACAGAATCTCGGCCATGCGTTCAGTCTACATTGTCGGAGTCCCGCCCCAGCCGCTCATTGCTCGTAATGATCGCGCACCAGCCGGTCGAGCAGCCTGACGCCGAAGCCGGAAGCCCATGACTGGTTGATCTCGTTGGAAGGCGCGCCCATCGCGGTGCCGGCGATGTCGAGATGCGCCCAGGGCGTGTCCTTGACGAAGCGCTGCAGGAACTGCGCGGCGATAATGGCGCCGCCATGGCGGCCGCCGATGTTCTTCATGTCAGCATTCTTGGAATCGATCAGCTTGTCGTATTCGGCACCGAGCGGCATGCGCCACACCCGCTCCTGCGTCGCCTGTCCGGCCGCCGTCAACCGGTCCGCCAACTCGTCATTGTTGGAGAACAGGCCGGCATAATGCTGGCCGAGCGCGACCATGATGGCGCCGGTCAGCGTCGCCAGATTGATCATGAATTTCGGCTGGAAGCGGTCGTTGCAGTACCAGAGCGCATCGGCCAGCACCAGGCGGCCCTCGGCGTCGGTATTGAGCACTTCGATAGTCTGACCCGACATCGAGGTGACAATGTCGCCCGGTCGCTGAGCGTGGCCGTCGACGGCGTTTTCAACCAGCCCGACAATGCCGACGACATTGACCTTCGCCTTGCGCGCGGCCAGCGCGTGCATCAGGCCGGTGACGGCAGCAGCGCCGCCCATGTCGCCCTTCATGTCCTCCATGCCCGACGCCGGCTTGATCGAATTGCCGCCGGTGTCGAAGGTGACGCCCTTGCCGACGAAGGCGACCGGGCTTTCCTTGGCCTTGCCGCCGTCCCACCGCATGACCGCGATGCGGGCGCCACGCGGCGAACCCTGCGCTACGCCCAGCAGCGAACCCATGCCGAGCTTCTTCATCTCCTTCTCGGCCAGGATCTCGACCGTGACGCCGAGCGCCTCCAGTTCGGCGATGCGGGCGGCGAATTCCACCGGTCCCAAAACATTGGCCGGTTCATTGACCAAATCGCGCGCCAGCAAGACGCCGTCGATCACCGCCGCTTCATCGGCGAAGGCCTTCTTTGCAGCTGCCGGATCGGCGGTGTGAATAGTCACCTTGACCGGCTTTTTTGGCTCGCGCCTGTCGTCACCATTGTTCTTTTTGGTCTTGTATTTGTCGAAGGAATAGCTGCGCAGCAGGATGCCCGCTGCAAGCTGAACGGCTTGCCTGCCGCTGACGACCGCACCGGGAAGATCGAGCACGACGGCCACTTCGGTTGCCTTGCGAAAGGATGCGGCAATCGTGCCGCCGAGCTTCAGCCAGGCGTAATCATCGAGATTGGAGCCCTTGCCGGCACCGACCGCCACCAGCCGCTCGATCGATGTCCCTTCCGGTGCCAGCACTTCGACCAGGCTGGCGAATTTGCCGGTGAAGTCGGCGACCGGAAAAGCCCGCTCGAGGGTCTTTGCCGGATCGCAAGCCCTGGCGGCATCGCTGAGGCCGCCCTCGTCGGTCACCAGAACGAAAACGCTGCCTTTTTTGGGCGCGGCGAATTTGGCAAAGGCGATCGAGGGTCTCGAATTCATCATGTCCTGCTTTCGGGGAAGTGAGTTGGATTATTGCGAGAAACGTTCGTCAGTGAGCGGCGGGTTGAAACAGCTCGATAACATTGCCCGATGGATCTTCGAGCAGCGTCTGGGAACCGCCGACGCCCGTTATGATATCGTTGCGAAAGACAAGTCCAGCACTCTTGAGGCGCGCAACCTCTTCTTTCAGGTCCGGCACCACCAACAGGATGCGATTCCAACCTCCCGGCACCGGCTGCCGGCCATCCGGCATCGCCCGTGCACCCGAACTGCCGGGGCCGCTTAGAAGGAGCCGTAAAGCGCCGCGTGTCACGGAAGCAAAAGCCGGTCGCGCGTCCTGTTCAACAGCGAAGCCCAGATGTCCACAGTAGAAGTCGATCGAGGCGGCGACATCATCGACCATGTAGCGAATGCTGACTGGCGTCATGACCATTGACCTTTCGGTTCGAGCACCTTTCAACAAGGCGTGTCTATTGCGGGCGGAACAGTCGGCATAGTCCGGCTCATCATCGCTGCTTGACAATCCGCGCCGCTATCGCCCTGGCCTGAATGCGGGCGTTAGCGAAACAACCGCGAATGCTCGGCCGCATGCCGGTAAACCACAGACCGGGCAATTTCGGATCGGCATCGCCGCCGTTGAAAAGCGGAACGCCCTTGCCGTCGAGAACGCCGAGCTTGCCGAACATCTGCTCCAGACCGGTGCGATAGCCGGTCGCCGCAATGACGATATCGGGCGTGATCGACCTGCCGTCATTCAATACGATGCCGTCTTGGGTAAATTCCCGCAATGGTGGCACCACCACGATCGTGCCTGCCTTTATGGCGCGGACGGCGCCGTCATCGGCTGCGATCGCGGTGTAGTCGGCGCTCAGACGGCTCGCACCGCCTATAGGAGCCGGCGGAAGCCCAAATTTCGTCAGGTCGCCGAAAACCAGGCGCTGGGTTGTCGCCATCACCGCATCGGCCAGCCGCACCGGCAAGCTCGCCATCAACGGTGAAAGCCTGTGGACGGCGACCTTGCCGATGCGTTTCGGCAGCAGCGACGGGCCGTTGCGGGCCGACAGCCAGATGCTTTGGGCATCTGCATTCGCAAGATGGTTGAGTGCGTCGAACCCCGAATTGCCGGCTCCGACGACCAGCACCCTTTTGCCGACGTAGTCCTTCGCCTCGCCAAAATCGGCCGAATGGATAATCCGGCCTGCAAAATCCTTCATGCCTTTCCACGCGGGAATAAACGGCTGCCGGTCGCGCCCGGTGGCGACGACGACATGACGCGCCAGACGACGTCCGGCGTTCGTCCGCACGGTCCAGTGATCGCCATCGAACGTGATCTCTTCAACGACAACGCCGAATGCGACCGGCAGACCATGCGCCTGGCTGAAATCGTTCAGATGGCGAATGACGGCCGATTTATGCGGAAAAGCCGGGGTGCCTGCGGGATAGCCGATGCCGGGCAGCGTCGAGAGATCGCGATGCGTATTGAGGTGCAGCCGCTGGTGCCGCCGATGCCAGGGTTCAGCAAGCCGGCTCTCCTTTTCCAGGACGAGCGTCGGTACGCCGGCCTTCATCAAGGCGTGGGCGGCGGCAAGGCCGGCCGCGCCGGCGCCGACCACGATCGCGCCGTCAAAGACGGTTTCCCGACCGGTTTGACCGCGCAATTTTTCCGCTTCCATGCTGGGACTCAACAGATCCTGACCCGTCTTATCACGCCGCGGCGGTCGCGACCGGCGCGACATTTGGTCGTTTTGCCGCATTTGACAAGACTTTGGCCGAAATCGCTCCCATATGCGATATCGAACCATCCACGATTCGTCGCGGCACGGCCCCGCTTCCCGCCGCAACCTGTTGTTAACCAACAATGTTCGCCCTTTCTTATCCATTGCCGCCGACACTCCGGCCCAGCGGATTTTGCGATCCGGGACAGAACCCAGATCGAACCGCCAAACTGAGCCAGTTGTGCAGCCGGCGCCGGACGACTACCTTGTTCCAAGGCATGATGCCGTTCGAAATCGCCGAGAAAAGCCTTCATGAAGGTCGTTGAACGTTACATCATGCGCCGTGCTTTCGCGGTATTCGCGCTGGCGCTCGTCTGGACGCTGGCGATCGTCTGGACGACTCAGGTGCTCGCCCGCATCGACCTCGTCACCGATAGCGGTCAGTCGGCCCTCACCTTCTTCGAAGTCGCAGCGCTGATCATCCCGACGATCGTTCCGATCGTCGTGCCGTTCGCCCTGGTGGTCGCGGTCGCCCAGATCCTCAGCGTGATGAATTCTGATTCGGAGCTGGCCGTCATCAATGCCGCCGGCGCTTCACGCTGGACCATCGTCAGGCCGATCATGCTTCTGGCACTTGCAGCCAGCGTTTTTTCCTTCGCCGTCGACAATGGCGTCGACCCTTACGCACGCCAGAAGAACCGCGAGTTGATTGCGTCATCGCGTGCCGATCTGTTGTCGTTGATCATCCAGGAAGGCACCTTCCGCAAGATCGATGACGGCCTGTTCCTGCAGGTTGGCGAACGGCTTCCCGACAACCGTCTCGGCGGCATCTTCGTCGCCGATTCGCGCGAAGAAGGCGTCAATCTCATCTACTACGCCAAGACCGGCAGCATCATCGAACGCGGCGACGAGAAGGTGCTGATGATGAATGACGGCGTCATCCATCGCAAAACCATGACCGGCGACCTCTCGGTGATCCGGTTCACCTCCTACGCCTTCGACTTGTCCGCTTTCATGTCGGCATCATCTGACATCCTGCTTTTGCCGAAGGACCGGACGACCCAGTATCTGCTCAATCCCAGTCCGAACGACAAGATGTACCAACAAAAGCCGAACAGGTACCTGGCCGAGCTCAACCAGCGTTTTTCCGAGTGGTCCTATTCGCTCGTCTTCGCGCTGATCGCGCTCGCCGTCGCCGGAGATGCACGCTCGCATCGCGAGGCGCGTGTGCACCCGCTGATCACGGCAATCGCGATCGCGCTGTTCGTGCGCTGGCTCGGGTTCTTTGCCGCCGGCAAGGCCGACAAGGTGCCGCAATATGCCTATATGGTCTACGGCGTCCCGATCGTGGCATCGGCGATCGCCATCTGGTTCATTGTTTCCAACCGGACCATGGAACTGCCGGTTGCCTGGGCCGATTGGATAACCAATCTTGCCGGCCGCTTCAGTGAGGGCTGGAGCGCCATCAAGCTCCGTTTTGCCGGGCGTGGCGCATCCGGACAGGGAGCCGGCTGATGGGCTGGACTCTGGGTCGGTACTTCTTCTTTCGCTATGTGACGATCACCATCTGGTTCTTCATCGGCCTCTTGGCGCTGGTGTTCCTGATCGATTTCACCGAGCTTTCCGGCCGCACGACCGGCGTGCCGGGCTTCACCTACGCAACTGCGTTCGCCATTTCGGGGCTCAGGATGCCGATGATCATGCTGCAGACGGTGCCGTTCGTCGGCCTGTTCTCGGCGATGGCGACGTTGGTGTCGCTCAACCGCAAATACGAATTGGTCATTGCCCGTTCCGCCGGGGTTTCCGCATGGCAATTCCTGCTGCCGTGCTGCATCGGGGCGCTGCTGTTTGGGGCCTTGTCGGTCGGCGTCATCAATCCGGTAGCCGCGCACGCCTATTCCTGGTCCGAGGAGATCGAGACCCAGCTCCGTTCGGGCAAGTCGAACAGCGTCTCGGCCGATGCTGCGCCCTGGATCAGGCAGAAAACCAACGCCGGCGACACCATCATCGGCGCGCGCGCCATTCTCAATCAAGGCCTGGAGATGGCCGACGCGGTCTTCTTCAGCTTCAGCCCGCAAGGCGACATCATCGAGCGCAAGGATGCGGCGCGCGCCTTTTTGCGGGACGGCTACTGGGAATTGCAGGACGTCAAGGTGTTCCGGGACGGTACCATCCAGTCGTTACCCAGCGACCGGCTGCCGACCAATCTCAAGCCGGAATTCGTGCAAGAGCGGTTGGCGCGCCCTGAGACCATTCCCTTCTACGATCTGCCCGGCAAGATCGAAGTGGCCCGCTCCTTCGGCCTCAAGGCAAACGCCTTCGCCATGCAGTTCAATTCCCTGATTGCGCTGCCCTTCCTGCTTGTCGCGATGACGCTGATTGCGGCAACGGTATCAATGCGATTTGCGAGGATGGGGCAGTCGGCAACGATGATTCTGGGTGGCATCGTGGCCGGCTTTCTGCTTTATGTCGTTTCGGTGCTGGTCAAGGCATTCGGCGTAGCGGGATTCGTACCCACGGCCGTAGCGGCTTGGGTCCCGGTTGTCGTGGCTATGTTCTTCGGGGTGACATTCCTGCTATACAAGGAAGACGGCTAGTGAGGGAGGCGGTTTTGCGCAGCCATAGGCACGCCGGTTTGGCACGCCTCTCTGCGGCGAGCGCCTTGGCATGCCTGCTTGCCAGCGCCGCCCCGGTTGCTTCGGCTTTTGCCCAGGACGTCAGTGAGCTGGCAACGAAGGTTCCGAGCGGCACGCAGATGCTGCTGGCAGCCGATACGCTGGTCTACGACAACGACAAGCAGACCGTGACGGCTGTCGGCGGCGTCCAGATCGACTACGGCGGCAACCGTCTCGTCGCCCAGCGGGTCGAATACAACCGCAACACCAAACGCCTCGTCGCCAGCGGCAATGTCGAACTCGTCAATAGCGACGGCACCAAAATCTATTCGCAACATGCCGACATCACTGACGATTTCGCCGACGGCTTCGTCAACGCGCTGCGGGTCGAGACCATAGACAAGGCGTATTTCGCCGCCGAAAGCGCGGAGCGCATGGGCGGCGTGCTGACGACGTTCCATAATGGCGTCTACACCGCCTGCGAGCCGTGCGAGGACAAGCCCGACAAAGCGCCGACCTGGCGTATCAAGGCCAGGAAGATCATCTGGAACGGCGAGAAGAAGACGGTTCGCTTCGAGAACTCGAATTTCGAGTTCTTCGGCTTTCCGCTGGCCTATCTGCCGGCTTTCGAGATCGCCGACCCAACGGTCAAGCGCAAGAGCGGCTTCCTGATCCCCGGCGTCGCCTACAAGAGCGATCTCGGCGTCGGTGTTAAAGTCCCCTATTATTTCGCGCTCTCGCCGACCTACGATCTCACTGTCACTGGCAGCGGCTATACCAAGCAAGGTTTCCTCGGTGAGGCCGAGTGGAGGCAGCGCTTCAACAACGGTCAGTACAGCCTGAAGATTGCGGGCATCCGGCAGGAGAATCCCGACGCCTTCATCGACGACAATGGCCACAACGTGAATTCGGGTACCGAAGGCGACCCGAACAGGTTCCGCGGCATGATGGGCACCCAGGGCCAGTTCGCCATCAACCCGCGCTGGGACTTCGGCTGGGACATCCTGCTGCAGAGCGATAAGAATTTCTCGCGCACCTACGACATCGATGGCTTCAACGATAGCGTGCACCGCTCCGACGTGTATCTGACGGGGCTCAACGATCGCAATTACTTCGACGTGCGCGCCATGCACTTTGAGGTTCAGGAAGACACGCTCGCCAGCGATCCGACTGCACGCGCCGCCAAGCAGCCCTGGGTGCTGCCCTCGCTCGACTACGCCTATATCCCCGACATGCCGGTGGCCGGCGGGCAGCTGTCGTTCGACGTCAACGCGCGGGTCATTGACCGCGACAGGCTCGATACGGCTCTTGCAAATTCGGGCATCCCTTCGTCCGTCAACAACGTCCGCGGCATCGACGGTCAATCCGGGCGCCTTACCGCGGAAGCCGAATGGAAGCGCACCTTCACCACCGATGGCGGGCTGCTGCTGACACCGCTCCTGGCGCTGCGCGGCGACGCCGGCTACGTTAACGCCTCCTCGGCCTCGCTCGACGCCGTCAACCAGATGGCGACCAATCTCGGCGTCGAGGACGATATGCGTTCATCGCTTGCCCGCTACATGGCGACCGCCGGCCTTGAGATGCGCTGGCCGGTGCTGTTTTCGATGACCAGTTCCAGCCATGTCTTCGAACCGATGGCGCAGGTATTCATGCGTCCGAACGAGCAATATGTCGGCGGGCTGGCGGTCCCCAACGAGGACGCCCAGAGCTTCGTCTTCGACGCCACGACGCTGTTCGAGCGCGACAAATTCTCGGGCTATGACCGCATGGAAGGCGGCACACGCGCCAATGTCGGGCTGCGCTATTCCGGCGCATATGACAATGGCTGGGGCACCAATGCGGTGTTCGGCCAATCCTACCAGCTGGGCGGCCAGAACTCGTTCGGCACGCCGGACCTGGTCAATGTCGGCGCCTATTCAGGCCTTGAAACTGCAACCTCCGACTATGTCGGCCTTGTCGGCTTCAACAGCCCCAGCGGGTTTTCCGGCTCGGTCAGCGGCCGTTTCGACGAGCAAAGCTTCGAGATCCGCCGCGCTGAGGTAAAGGCCGCCTTTTCAGGCCTGCCGGTATCGCTGAGCGCCAAATACGCCTTCATCCAGGCGCAGCCACTCTATGGCTTCTCAACCGATCGCCATGAGGTTACGCTCGGCGCCTCGACACATCTTGCCGAGAATTGGCGCGTCTTTGGCACCGGCACATATGATCTGGAGCAGAGCGTTCTGGTCAAGGACGGGGTCGGCTTTGCCTATAGTGATTCGTGCTTTACCTATTTGATGACGTTTTCGGAAAGACGTGACCTGAACACCAAGGAAGTATCGCAGAACGTCGGCTTCAACCTGTCGTTCCGCACGCTCGGCGATTTCGGCTCGTCGCAACGCTCCATCGACACCATCCAATAACGGGCAGCGGTCGGCAACGGGGCGGCTGGCGGACGACATTGTTTCGCCGCATAGAGCAGGCACGAATTTTGACGGCCTGAACTGGGATAGGTTCGGCTGAATCGGGATGGAATTGGGATGCTTTCGATGAGGAAATACCTCTTTTCGGCAGGGTTCGCGCTGCTGGTGGCGTTCTCGACCACCGCGGTGACGCGGCCAGTTTTCGCCACCGAGATCAAATACGTCGTCAACAATATACCGATCACCACCGGCGACATCCAGCATCGGGCCGCTTTCCTGCGCCTGCAGCACAGAAAGGGCGATGCCGGCCAGGAAATGATCGACCAGACGCTGCGCCTGGCCGAAGCCCGGCGGCTCGGCATCCGCATCAGCGACGAGCAGGTCGATGCCGCTTATCAGCGTTTCGCCACCAGCAACAAGATGCCGCTCAAGCAGCTTGACGGCGCGATGGCGCAATCCGGCGTCACCAAGGAGCATTTCAAGGACTTTATCCGGGCGCAGATGGCCTGGAACCAGGCGCTGACCGCGCGTCACCGTTCTAGCGACGGCGGCGGCGCCATGAGCGAGCAGGACCTCGTCAAGCGCATGCTCGAAAAAGGCGGCAGCAAACCGAGCGCCACAGAGTACATGCTGCAGCAGGTCATCTTCGTGGTGCCGGCGGCCGAGCGCAGCGCGACGCTGGCCAAGCGCAAACGCGAAGCCGACGCTATGCGCGCCCGCTTCAACGGCTGCAACACCACGCGCGAATTCGCCAAGGGCCTGATCGATGTCACCGTTCGTGATCTCGGCCGGGTGCTGGCGCCGCAATTGCCGGCGGACTGGGCCGAGCAGATAAAGGCTACAAAGGTCGGCGGCGCCACCACGACGCGCGAAACCGACCGCGGTGTCGAATTCATCGGCATCTGCTCGTCGCGCGAAGTGTCAGACGACAAAGCCGCGCAGATGGTGTTCCAGAGTGAAGGTTCGAGCGACAAGAACGCCGACGAACTCTCGAAGAAATATGTCGAGGAGTTGCGGAAGAAAGCCCGCATAATCGAGCGCTGAAGTCGAAGCGCCGTGGCTGACGCAGAGCTTCCGCTGGCGTTGAGCGTCGGCGATCCGTCCGGCGTGGGGCCGGACATCGCCATCGCTGCTTGGCAGGCCCGCGAAAGCGCTGGCGTTCCGTCATTTTATCTCCTTGCCGATCCGGCACTGATTGCCGTGCGAGCGCACAGGCTCGGCACCGATATCGCGATTGCCGAGACGACGCCGGCGTTAGCGCCGGGGGTGTTTTCGCGCGCGCTGCCGGTGGTGGCGCTTGCTGCCCGTTTCGTCGACAGTCCCGGCCGCCCGGATCCAGCCAACGCCGCCGGCATCATCGAGGCGATCGACCGCGCAGTTGCCGACTGCCTGGCCGGCCGCGCCGCCGCAGTCGTCACCTGCCCCATTGCCAAGAAGCCGCTCTACGACGCCGGCTTTCGCTTTCCCGGCCACACCGAATATCTGGCGCATCTGGCATCGCTTCACACCGGCACCGAAGTGATACCGGTGATGCTGCTTGCCGGACCGGACCTGCGCACCGTGCCGGTCACCATCCACATCGCGCTGGCCGAGGTGCCGAAAGCGCTGACCACGGACCTTATCGTCGCCACCGGCCGCATCACCGCCGCCGACCTTGCGAACCGCTTCGGAATTGCCAAGCCGCGGCTCGCCATTGCCGGCCTCAACCCGCATGCCGGCGAAGGCGGCACCATGGGCACCGAAGACGAGCGGATCGTGCGCCCGGCGGTCGACCGGCTGAGGCAGGAAGGGATCGACGCCTTCGGGCCGTTGCCGGCCGACACGCTGTTTCATGCTCGCGCCCGCGCCGGCTACGACGTGGCGCTCTGTATGTATCACGACCAGGCGCTGATCCCGGCCAAGGCGCTGGCGTTTGACGAGGCGGTCAACGTCACGCTCGGCCTGCCCTTCGTCCGCACCTCGCCCGACCACGGCACCGCCTTCGACATCGCCGGCAAGGGCATCGCCCGTGCCGGCAGCCTGATTGCAGCGCTGAAACTCGCTCGCGTTCTTGCCGATACCGGGAAAAGGCCGTAGGCCCTGAGCCCAATCAGCCATATTCGATGGCCTTAACCCGATGAACCCGCCTGATGAGCCCAGCCCGATGAGCATAGACGGCCTGCCGCCACTGCGCGAGGTGATCGAGCGCCATGGGCTGCAGGCGAAAAAGGCGCTGGGCCAGAATTTTCTGCTCGACCTTAACCTGACAAGCAAGATTGCGCGAACCGCCGGCGACCTGAGCGACGTTACGGTTATCGAGGTCGGTCCCGGTCCGGGCGGGCTGACCCGGGCCCTGCTCCTCAACGGCGCCCGGCGGGTCGTCGCCATCGAGCGCGATGAGCGCTGCCTGGCGGCCTTGGCCGAGATCGCGAACCACTATCCGGGCCGGCTAGAGATCGTAGCCGGCGATGCGCTGAAAGCTGATTTTGCAGCGCTTGCAAAAGGAGTGCCGGGAGGCGGCGGGCCGGCGAAAATCGTTGCCAACCTGCCCTACAATATCGGCACCGAATTGCTGATCCGCTGGCTGACCGTTACCGAGTGGCCGCCCTTCTACACATCGATGACACTGATGTTCCAGCGCGAGGTCGCCGAACGCATTGCAGCCAGCCCCGGCAGCGATGCCTATGGTCGGCTCGGCGTGCTGGCAGGCTGGCGGACGGAGGCGAGGATTGCCTTCGACGTGCCGCCGCAGGCGTTCACGCCGCCACCCAAGGTGACGTCCTCGGTCGTGCATCTGGTGCCGCGCGCCAGCCCCTTGCCGGCAGAGGTGAAACGGCTCAGCCGCGTCACCGAAGCGGCGTTTGGCCAGCGCCGGAAAATGCTGCGGCAGAGCGTGAAAAGCCTCGGCGGCGAGGCGCTGCTTGCCCGTGCCGGCATCGATCCGACCAGGCGCGCCGAGACGCTGAGCGTCGAGGAGTTCGTTCGCCTGACCAACGCGGTGTGATGCCGGGACGCGTCTGCGTGGAATTTCCGCTCTCACGGCCATAGATAGCCGGACAAACCTGCCCGGAGACAAGCAATGGCCGCCTATGTCATTTCCGACGTCACGATCCGCGACGCAGAGGCGATCGAAGCTTATCGCATCCGCGCGGCTGCCTCCATCGCCCAGCACGGCGGGCGCTATCTGGTACGCGGTGGCAAGGTGGAAATGTTGGAAGGCGACTGGTCTCCCGGGCCGCTGATCATCGTCGAATTCCCCGACATGGACACGGCGCGGCGCTGGTATCGCTCGGCCGAATACGCCGCTGCATTGGAGCTGCGCGACGCCGCGCTCAGCCGCAATCTGATCCTGGTCGAGGGGATAGCGCGTTGATCAATCCGTCTTCTCGTCGAGCAGCCCCGAGACGAAATCGAACAGGCCGGGCCGGCGATCGCGTCTGAGCCGTTCGGCGGTGACGATGCCGCGCACCTCGGCGAAAGCGCGGTCGAGATCGTCGTTGACGATGACGAAATCATATTCCTTCCAGTGCTCGATCTCGTTGCGGGCGTTCTTGAGCCGCGTCTCGATCACCGCTTCCTGGTCCTCGGCGCGACGCTTCAGCCGCGCCTTCAATTCCTTCATCGATGGCGGCAGGATGAATATCGAGACGATGTCGGCGCGCATCTTCTCCTTGAGCTGCTGAGCGCCTTGCCAGTCGATGTCGAACAGCATGTCGCGGCCTTCGGCCAGCGCCTGTTCAGCCGGCTCGCGCGGCGTCGCGTAGCAATTGCCGTGCACCTCCGCCCATTCGAGCAGCGCATCGGAATCGCGCAGCCGCTCGAACTCGCGCATGGTACGGAAGTGGTAATGGACGCCCTCGATCTCGCTGCCGCGGCGTGGCCGCGTGGTGACCGAGACCGACAATTCCAGGCTGGAATCGCTCTCCAGCAGATTGCGCGCAATCGTCGACTTGCCGGCGCCTGACGGCGACGACAAGACCAGCATCAGCCCGCGGCGCCGAATGCGGGAACCCACATCCCTAGCGGTCATGGGGCTTGGCAGTCATGTGGCTTGGCATCGGGATCATTCCAGATTCTGGACCTGTTCGCGAAACTGGTCGACGACCGCCTTCAGTTCCAGCCCGATGGCGGTGACCGCGGCAGCATTCGACTTGGAACACAGCGTATTCGATTCGCGGTTGAATTCCTGTGCCAGGAAATCGAGCTTGCGGCCGATGGCGCCGCCGCCGCCGAGCAGCGCCCGGCCTGACGCCACATGTGTCTTCAGCCGGTCGATCTCCTCGCGTATGTCGGCCTTGGTGGCCAGGAACGCCGCTTCCATATGCAGCCGGCTGGCGTCCAGGTTGGCAGACGCGTCCATCAACAGGCGGATCTGCTCGGCGAGCCTTTCGCGGATCGTGGCCGGTTCGCGTGATGGATCGGCCTCGGCCCGCAGCGTCAGCGCCTCGATGGCATCGATATGGCCGGACAGCAGGGAACGAAGTGCCGCACCTTCGCCCTGGCGCGCCTGGTGCAGCCCGTTCAGTGCTGCTTCCAGCGCCGACAGTATTGCGGTATCGAGCGCACTGCGCGCCTCTTCGGTTTCGATGGTTTCGGGAATGTCGAGAACGCCGCGCAGCGCAAGCAGCCCGTCGGCCGCCGCAGGGGCTACTCCGAACTGCTCCTGCAGCCGCTTGGCCAAGCGCGCCAGATCCTTCAGGAAAGCCTCGTTGACCACGGGTTGCGCTTGCGCGCCGGCGGCGCGGCCAATGGTCAGCGTCATCTGGAAATTGCCGCGCGCAAAACGCTTTTGCACCGTCTGCCGGACGGCCGGTTCCAGCCGGTCGAAACCTTGCGGCAGCCGCAGCCTGACCTCGACGCTTTTGCCGTTGACGGACTTGGCTTCCCAGGCAATCGAAGTGCCGTCGTGTTCGGCGACACTGCGCGCAAAACCGGTCATGCTCTGCAAGTTCATGTAGCCGTGCGTCCCTTTGCCGAATGCCCCTCAACCCGGAGCGATTTTCTCCGGACAGGACCATGTGAATTTCAATGCCATGGCAGCCCTTGCACATCCACCCGGACATGCACAGGGCCAAACTGATGGCGTCCTCCGGCCCTACTGGGCGGCGGTGGCGCCTGCATCGTCAACGATGGCTCCCGCCGGCGTGTCGGCTCCGGTATTGGTTGCTCCGGCCTTGGCGGCGTCCTGCGCCTGCTTTTTCAGCAGTGCCCGGTAGCGAGCGACATTCTCGTTATGCTCATCGAGCGTCGAGGCAAAGACGTGCCCGCCGCTGCCGTCGGCGACGAAGTAGAGATCGCTGGTCTTCGACGGATTGGCGACAGCCTCCAGCGCCGCACGGCCGGGATTGGCGATCGGCGTCGGCGGTAACCCGTTGATCAGATAGGTGTTGTAGGGCGTCGGCTTCTGGATGTCCGACTGATAGATCGGGCGGTCGATGGGTTTGCCTTTGCCGCCGAACAGGCCGTAGATGATGGTCGGGTCCGACTGCAGCCGCATACCCTTGGCCAGCCGGTTGAGGAAGACGGCGGCTACGCGCGAGCGTTCATCGCCCTTGCCGGTCTCCTTCTCGACGATAGAGGCCAGGGTGACAAAATCCTCAACGTTGGCGATCGGCAGATCCGGCGCTCGGCGTTGCCAGACCTCGTCGACCAGCTTCTTCTGGTCGGCCAGAAGCTTGTCGACCATCTGCTGGCGTGTTGCGCCGCGGGTGAAACGCAGCGTGTCGGTGGCGAGGCTGCCCTCAGGTGGAGTGGTCGACGGCATATCGCCGGTCAGCGCGTCCTGCTCGGCGATCCGTTGCAGCGCCTGCTCGACCGTCAGCCCCTCGGGGATGGTCAGCGAATACATCACCGACTTGCCGCTCTTCAGCAGTTCCATGATATCGTGCATCGACGCCTGCGGCTTGATCTCGTATTCGCCGGCCTTCAGGGCGGAATCATTGCCGAAGGCGCGCACGCCAAGGCGGAAAATGCGGGCGTCGCTGATCAGCCCTCGCCGCTCAAGCTGGTCGGCGATCTCCTGGACGCCGCTATTCGGCTTGACCAGGAAAGTGTCGCCATTGGCCGACGGGCCGGGCTCGTTGAACTCCTGCTTGCCGAAATACAGCGCAACGCCTGCCGCCAGCACCATCAGCATCACCGAAGAGATGACGAAGTTCATGAACACGACGAACTGGCTGCGCGAGGCACGCGAGCGCTTCGGCGGCGGCGTGCCGGCCTCGGGCCGCAACGCCTCGCTGGCCGTCTTCGGCACGATCGGGCCGGGCGTGGGCGTTGCTGGCCGTTGCCCGAATTCCCCGTTATCGGCCGGATTTGTGTTCATAGCGCCCTACCATTTGATCTTGCGACGAATCCCCTCGGGCAGAGTAGGGGCGAATATGGCAAAATTGACGGCAGACGGAAACCGGCAGAGCGGTCAGCCATTGTAGCGCTGGAAGACGAGCGAGGCGTTGGTGCCACCGAAGCCGAAGGAGTTGGACAGCGCCACGTCTATCTGCCGGGCCCGCGGCTTGTGCGGCACCAGGTCGATCGCCGTTTCGCGCTCCGGATTGTCAAGATTGATGGTCGGCGGCGCGATGTTGTCGCGAATGGCGAGGATCGAAAAGATCGCCTCGGCAGCACCAGCCGCGCCCAGCAGGTGGCCAATCGACGATTTGGTCGACGACATCGATATCTTCGAGGCGGCGTTGCCGACCAGCCGCTCGACGGCGCCGAGTTCGATCGTATCGGCCATGGTCGAGGTGCCGTGCGCGTTGATGTAGTCGACATCGGCCGGCGTCAGCTTCGCCCGGTTCAGCGCCGCGGTCATGCAACGGAAAGCGCCGTCGCCGTCCTCGGCAGGCGCGGTGATGTGATAGGCGTCACCGGTCAGACCGTAGCCGGTGACCTCGGCATAGATCTTGGCGCCGCGGGCCTTGGCGTGTTCGAGCTCCTCGAGCACGACAACACCGGCGCCCTCGCCCATGACGAAGCCGTCGCGATCGCGATCATAGGGGCGTGAGGCCGTTTGTGGCGCATCGTTGCGCTCGGTGGAGAGCGCGCGGCAAGCGGCGAACCCCGCGACCGACAGTCTCGTCACCGGCGCTTCGGCGCCGCCTGCGACCATAACGTCGGCATCGCCCCAGATGATCAGCCGGGCGGCATCGCCGATGGCGTGCGCACCGGTCGAGCAAGCGGTGACGACGGCATGGTTGGGGCCTTTCAGCCCATGCCGGATCGAGACCTGACCGGAGACGAGGTTGATGATCTGGCCAGGGATGAAGAATGGGCTGATGCGGCGCGGACCGCGTTCCTTGAGGATCATCGCATTCTCGGCGATGCCTTCGATGCCGCCGATGCCCGAACCGATCAGCACGCCGGTGGCGCACTGTTCCTCATGCGTCTTCGGCTGCCAGCCGGAATCCTTGAGTGCTTCGTCGGCGGCCGCGATCCCGTACAGAATGAAGTCGCCGATCTTGCGCAGTTCCTTCGGCTCGAGAACGGCTTCAGGATTGAAAGTGGCATTGGAGCCGTCACCGCGCGGAATGACGTGGGCGACCTTGCAGGCAAGGTCTTCCACCTCGAATTCGGTGATGCGCTTGGCTGCGCTGCGGCCGGTCAGAAGCTCCTTCCAGCTGTGCTCGAAGCCCATGCCGAACGGCGAAAGCAGCCCAAGGCCCGTGACGACGACACGCCTCATCGCAGGTCCTCCCCGGTGATGACTGCAAATAGCGTCAGGCGGAGGCCTTGTCGATGTATTTCACCGCATCGCCAACAGTCAGGATGGTCTCGGCGGCGTCGTCCGGGATTTCGACACCGAACTCTTCTTCGAACGCCATGACAAGTTCGACCGTGTCGAGGCTGTCCGCGCCCAGATCATCGATGAAGCTCGCCTGCTCCGTCACCTTGTCGGCATCGACGCCAAGGTGCTCGATGACGATCTTCTTGACGCGCTCTGCGGTGTCACTCATTTGGGCATCCTCGTCTTTTGGTTGTCTGTCTTCGTTAGCGGGCAGAATGCCGCTAATCAAGCTGAAAGATGGTCCTGCCGGAAACGCAGCGGAACAGGACCGGTTTTTGCCCGAACCGCCGGGTTGCGGGCGGCATTACACGAAAAATCCCGTGCATCCAAGACGGAATGAAGCGTTTTCCCAAGTGTTAGATCATTGCCATGCCGCCATTCACATGAATGGTCTGGCCGGTGACGTAGGCTGCCTCGTTGGAAGCTAGGTAGGCGACGGCAGAGGCGACTTCGGCGCCCGTGCCCATGCGCCGGGTCGGGATCGCCGCCATGATCGCCTCTTTCTGCTTGTCGTTGAGCTTGGCGGTCATCGCCGATTCGATGAAGCCCGGGGCGACGCAGTTGACGGTGATATTGCGGGTGGCGATCTCCTGCGCCAGCGATTTGGAAAAGCCGATCATACCGGCTTTGGAGGCGCAATAGTTGGTCTGGCCGGGATTACCCATGACGCCAACCACTGAAGTGATGTTGATGATGCGGCCATGGCGGCGCCGCATCATCGGATGGGTAAGCTCGCGGGTCAGCCGGAACACGGCGGTCAGGTTGACCTCGAGCACGCTATCCCAGTCGGCGTCAGCCATGCGCACGAACAACCCGTCCTTGGTGATGCCGGCATTGTTGACGAGGATGTCGACGCCTTCGAGGTCAGCTTCCGCCTTCTGGCCGAGCGCCTTGACGTCGTCGCGGTTGGAAAGATTGGCCGGGAAAAGCTTGACCCGGTCGCCCAGTTCGGCGGCCAGCGCCTCCAATTTCTCGATACGTGTGCCATGCAGGCCGACGATGGCGCCCTGGCCGTGCAGCACGCGGGCGATCGCCTCGCCTATACCTCCCGATGCGCCGGTGACGAGCGCCTTGCGGCCGGTCAATTCGAACATGCTTTATCCTCTTCCCAAATCGTACTGGCCAATCATACGGGCCGGTGAGTTCGGCTATCTGTAAACGTTGCCGCGGTGGCCTATGGTTACCACCAGAATGACGATTCGGTTATCCTGCACATCGCAAATGATGCGATAATCCCCGACGCGATATCTCCAAAAGGTTGCGAGCGGGCCCTTCAGCGGTTTGCCGAGTTCACGCGGGTTGTCGAGAACGGCAATGCGGTTTTCAATAAAATCACGGATACCGTGACGTGTCTGCGGATCCAGTTTTTCGACAAATTTTCGCGCCGAGTGGGCGTATTCAAGCGTCCAGGCCACGCCAGAAGTCCTCGGCTCTCATGACGTCTTCTTCACCACGCCTGATCCGCTCAACGACTTCGGCAGCCAGGTAGTAATCCTCCAAGTCCTCCAGACCACGTTCAATGAGCTCGCGCAGATAGTAGGCCTTGCTGCGACCAGTCTTGGCCGCGAGAAAATCCAGGCGCTGCTCGACTTCAGGAGAAAGGCGGATCGATGTGGGCATGCCGCACCTTGTTGCGATACATGTATTCATGTAGCGGCAAGCACTGATGAATTCAAGCTACGTGGTCACCCAAGGCGGCAAGTGCCGTCTCGACCTCCGCCGCCGATCCGATGCTGCTGGTGGCAATGTCGCGGTTGATGCGGCGGGCCAGCCCCGACAGCACCTTGCCGGCGCCCACTTCGTAAAGCGTCACAACGCCGTTGCTGCCGAACCACTCCATCGTTTCGCGCCAGCGCACGCGCCCGATCACCTGTTCGACGAGTCGGCGGGCGATCTCGTCGGGATCGCTCGTCGGGGTCACCGTAACATTGGAGACCAGCGGCACGACCGGCGCACTCTTCGTCACGGCGGCCAGCGCCTCCCGCATGATCTCGGCCGCAGGCTTCATCAATGCCGAATGGAAGGGCGCCGAGACCTGCAGCATCAGCGCCCGCTTGGCGCCCTTCTCCGTGCATAGCCTCGCCGCCAGTTCGACCGCTGGCCTAGCGCCGGAGATCACCAGCTGGCCGCCGCCATTGTCATTGGCGATCTGGCAAACCAAGGCTTGTGCGGGATCTTTGGCGGCGCCCTGGGCGGCCTCTGCGCAAGCGGCTTCGACGTCGGCCTGTTCCAGCCCGATGATCGCCGCCATGGCGCCCTCGCCGGCCGGCACAGCCGCCTGCATGGCATTGCCGCGGATGCGCAACAGCCGGGCGGCGTCGGCGACCGAAACGAAACCTGCGGCCGCAAGTGCCGAATATTCGCCGAGCGAGTGGCCGGCGACATAGGTGACCTTGCCGTTCAGGGAGAAGCCGCGCGCCTCCAGCGCCCGGATTGCGGCAAGCGACACCGCCATCAGCGCCGGCTGGGCGTTGGCGGTCAGCGTCAGCGTCTCTTCCGGGCCTTCCCAGATCAGCTTCGATAGGTTTTCGCCGAGCGCGTCGTCAACTTCCTCGAAGATCCGCCGCGATTCCACAAAGGTATCGGCGAGGTCCTTGCCCATGCCGACAGCCTGGCTGCCCTGCCCCGGAAAGGTGAATGCGATGGCCATCGGCGGCTCCCAGCTGCTGGTTCACGTTGCCTGTGACGCAAGGCGTGCGGCCAAGTCAAGTCCAACCTTGATCGCGTAATATCGGCCGAGTGCCTGTTTCGGCAGGCTTTTTGGCGATCACTCATGATGAAAACCGCTCACGATTTGTTTGCTGGCTCTTCTTATTTCCGCCACAGGCGCTAGGCTTTGCGTGACAGTTCGATGACAATCGAGTGACGCTTTTGTTGCGGGCCGGGGAACTATTGAAGTGGCAAAGACCAAGCAGAGCGCAGCCGAGGCGGCGCCCCAGTTTCTTGAAGGCGATCCGTCGACCGGCTATCTGCCGGCGCGCAAATGGCCTGTCATCCGCTATGGCCTTATCAGCTTGCTGGCTGCGGCCATCCTTGTGTTTGCCATCGAACTGATCGTGCGCGGCAACTTTGCCGGCACCATTGATTTCTTTCTGCAGCCTTTCAAACCCGGCTGGACCACGATCATCATTTTTGCGCTGATCCTCATCGGCCTCGACGCCGTGCTCGGCCGCAGTCATCAGAGCCTGATGATCGTCGCGCCGCTGACATTGTCGCTGGCGTTCGTCGGCCACCAGAAGTCGCTGTATCTCGGCGATCCGCTCTATCCGACCGATTTCCTTTATTCCCGGCAGATCGTGGCACTGATGCCGCTTCTGGTACGCGATCGCCCGGGAACCGCCATTGCCCTGGCGATCGGCATCGTCGGCGGGCTGTCGCTGCTCGTCTATGGCTGGCGGCTATGGCGCCGCCGCGTTCCGGCGCTCAGCCACAAGGGCCGCCTTGCCCGGCTGACGCTGACAGTACCGCTGATCGCCTTCTTCGTTTCCATCATGGACTATGCCACTTTCTCGTGGACGCGCGACCGGCTGCAGATCATCCCGATCATGTGGGACCAGAAGGAAAACTATGCCTCGAACGGTTTTGCGCTCGCCTTCGCGCTTAACGTTCCGATGGCGCATGTCTCGGCGCCGCCCGGCTATTCCGACAAGGCGATCGAAGCGATCGGCAAACCGCAGGTGACCGCCTCGGTACCTGCCGAGAAGCCCGACATCATCGTCGTCATGAGCGAATCCTTCTGGGATCCGACCAAGCTGCCCGGCGTCACCATCACACCCGACCCTATCCCCAATGTGCGGGCACTGCGCACGGGTTACATGTTCTCGCCCGAGTTCGGCGGCATGACGGCCAACATCGAGTTCGAGGCCCTGACCGGCTTTTCCAACGCCTTCCTGCCGGCGGGCAGCATTCCCTACCAGCAATATGTGCGGACACCGACTCCCTCGCTGGCGACCTTCCTGAAAAGTCAGGGCTACCGGGCGCGCGCCATCCATCCCGGCACTAACTGGTTCTGGAACCGGGGGGCCGTCTATGCCGATTTCGGCTTCAACGACTTCAAGTCCGAGGAGACGTTGCCGCCCATGCAGAAGCGAGGACCGCTCGCGTCGGACGCTGCGATGACCGACGAGATCATCCACGAAGCCGATACCAGCGCCGAGCCGGTGTTCTTTTTCGCCGTCAGCCTGCAGAACCACGGGCCGTATGAGCCGTATCGCTATAACAATCCGACCCACAAGGTGCAGGCGCCGATCAGCCAATGGGCGCGTGAATCGCTGTTGAGCTATGCCGAAGGCTCTTCCGACGCGGACCGCGGCCTCGAGCGGCTGATCGAATGGGCGAAGAAACGCGAGCGGCCGACCGTCATCGCGTTCTTCGGCGACCATCTGCCGCCGCTTGGGCCGGTCTACGTCGAGACCGGCTTCCTGAAGGACAATGTTGCGCCGCGCAAGGAGGCGGCCGACCAGATGCTGCTGCACCACCAGACGCCGCTGATCGTCTGGTCGAATCGCAGCGGCCCGGCCGAGGATCTAGGCGCCGTCAGCCCGTCCTTCCTGCCCTACCATATCCTGAAGACAGCCGGCATCAGCCATCCCTATTACACCGGCTTCCTCGGACAGTTGCGAGAGCGCTACCGCGTTATCGACCGCAATTTGCTTTTGGCACCGGGGGGCGACGCCACCCCCGATTGGTCGCGTCAGAAAGAGATCGATCCGGCAATCCGCGACTTCCGTCTGCTGCAATACGACATGATGTTCGGCAAGCGCCATGCGGCGCCCGATTTCTTCCCTGAAACCACAGGCAAAGTGGCTGCACACACGAGTTGAGCAGCGGCGGCGGGAGAGCGGCCGACGTCGTTCAGTTCGTCAAGTGCAGCTGCGAAATCGAGCTTCCGATTTTCAGGAAGACGCTTTCGAGCTGACTGACGTCGTTGGTCGGGTAATAATCCGACGGCGACGATGCGCAGGCCTCGTAGAGCTTGCGGTTGGCTGCGGTGTCGGCCTGCAGCAGCACTGTGAAGATCTGCACGTCCTGCTTCTTCAATGTGTTGCATACATTGGTTGTCCAATCGTCGACATTGCGCGCAGCCGCGGTCTGGTCGCTGGATCCAAACCGACCCGAGGCCAGGAATCCGTAGGAGCCATAGTCCGACTTCTGCGGCGTATCCTTCGCGCCATAGACAACATTCTCGCCGTCGGTGAGCAGCAGCACCGTTTTGGTCGTGCCTGACGCCCTGAACGGCGCGCCGTCGCTGTAAGGCGGTTCCGGCGAGAGCACCCGCATCCCCCATGACAAGCCTTCCGAAACATTGGTCCCCGAGCCGTTCCATTCGATCATCTCACCGACGGCCTTCCGCAATTTGTCGAAATCATCGGTCAGCGGCACTATCGGCGTCGGACAGGCCCGGTTTGGGCCGATAGTCAGTGGGCCTCTCTTGTCGTTGATCAGCTTCATCGTCGAAACACTGTACTTCGCCATGTCGCTGGTGAGGCCGGGAAGCAGGGTGACGACGGTATCGTCGAGATAGGAATTGTTGTAGCCGGTCGCTGAATTGCCGTAGGAGCTGTTTGGATTTCTAGCGTTACCTGGATCGTCCGGCGCGAAATAAGGTACGAACAGGGTGTCCGGTTTGTTTTGGTCGGGCGAAATGTCGGAAACATTGTTGGTTCCTGGCCGCGCTTCGACGCAGCCTCTCCACTCGACGCCCAATTGCTTGAACAGATCCATATGGTTGACGCGCTTGCCGCCGACCGAGGGGAAATTGGCGCCGTTGTTCGGCGATTTGCCGGCCATGTCGATCCAGGCCGGATCGTAGTCCTCGCCCTTGACGTTGACCGCGGTGACGAACGGCACCACCGCGACACGTACGCTGCGCGTCGGCGACTTCGCCGCTTCGAGCATATCGATCAGGGCCGTCGCCGCCGTCCGCAATGCGCCGATGCGATCGTTGCTGGCCATCGACCCGGTATTGTCGAGCACCAGCACGACTTCGAGCTGATTGGTCGATTCGACGGCGCCGGCATCGACGGTGATGCGCTTGTCGTTGCCGAACAGGAAGGCGAAGTTCAAATTGACGTCCGCCGTGGCGACAGCCTTGGTCTGGATGTAATTGAGGCCCCTTTCCACGGTAAGCGTCGCTTCGGCGTTCCTCAACTCGCTGTGGCCGGCGACATTGGTCTGGAAGTAGCGGTCGAAGACGTCCTTGCGCGAAGCCTCGATGTCGCCGAGATGCGAAGATGCAAGGTTCGCGGCATCGAGCGCATTCTGCAAGCTGACCTTGGCCCTCATCAAGGTGGACACGTCCACGGCAAAGGCGACGGCGGTCAGAACCGCAGGCAGCCCGAACGCCAGCATCAGGGCAAAGTTGCCGCTCTTCGAACGGCAGAATTTGTCGAAAAGCATTTTTGTCCCCAAACCGCCTTGGTGCCGAACTCGCGCAGACTGTTTGCTTTTGCATCCGCATGATGAACGACGGGTTGCCGCCACGCCCGCCGATGCTGGAACTTCGCATGGTGGTTAAGGTCCGGTTTCAGGAGATCCGTAAGCCTTGCCGTCGAGGCCCGTGGCGCTCTGGGACGTTAGGGCCGTTTGCTCCGTGGTTTGGCCTTGCTTTGCGGTCAAATTCCTGTATAGACGCCCGCAATCTGCCGGTCCTTGCTGGGGGCTGAACGGAGGGCCGGAGGTTTTTCGAAACCTTCGCGTGAAGCCAGAAGCGCTTCCGCCTCCCGTGTCTCCGCTCTCGACCGTCTCGTCATGCTCCTTTCTTCCCCGCCTTCGCAAGGATTGCGGGTCAGAGAAGTTGCAGAGGCTTTTGCCGCCGGGAACCGGGAGAGAAACGAAGAAAGGCACGAACACTATGGCTCTATACGAACATGTGTTTCTTGCCCGGCAGGACCTCTCGCAGCAGCAGGTCGATGCGCTTGTCGAACAGTACAAGGGCGTCATCACCGCGAATGGCGGGTCCGTCGGCCGGGTCGAGAACTGGGGACTGAAGTCCCTCACCTATCGGGTCAACAAGAACCGGAAGGCATATTATACACTCATGGACATCACCTGCCCGCCGGCCGCGCTCAACGAGATGGAGCGCCAGATGGGCCTGTCCGAGGACGTGCTGCGTTTCCTGACCATCAAGGTCGATGCGCATGAGGAAGGTCCGTCGGCAATGATGCAGAAGCGCGAAGAGCGCTCGGAACGCGGCGGCTTCGGCGACCGCGACCGTGGCGATCGTGGCCCGCGCTCATTCGGCGACCGCGATCGCGGTGACCGTGGTGATCGTCCGCCGCGCAGCTTCGGCGATGGCGGTGCCGATCGTGGCCCGCGCCGTCCGCGCGAAGGCTTTGAAGGAGCCGCAGAATAATGGTCGACATCAACCAGATCCCAACCCGGCGCCCCTTCCACCGTCGCCGCAAGACCTGCCCGTTCTCCGGCGCCAATGCGCCGAAGATCGACTACAAGGACGTGCGGCTTCTGCAGCGCTACATCTCCGAGCGCGGCAAGATCGTTCCATCGCGTATCACCGCCGTCAGCCAGAAGAAGCAGCGCGAGCTCGCCAAGGCGATCAAGCGCGCCCGCTTCCTCGGCCTGCTGCCCTACGTGGTCCGCTAACACTGATTAGTTGACCATGATCTTATCCGAAAACCGGTTTCCACTTTTCGGGATCATGGTCTAGCCAGCGGGCGGTTCGCCGCCCGCTTTTCACCGGCCACGACGGGCGTAGCCGGATCGAACACCAAATCCCGGGTTGGATTTCGACAAGAGATCCTAACTGCCGCGACAGGCAGGACAGCGACACAGGCGGCGACGCCCCAGCTTCCTGACCTGTTCCAGACAACTCGGCGCCGATCCTGAGGATAGCGCCCAAGCGAAGGAACAAAACCATGGAAGTCATTCTTCTCGAACGCGTTTCCCGCCTCGGCCAGATGGGCGATACCGTCAAGGTCAAGGACGGGTTCGCCCGCAATTTCCTGCTGCCGCAAGGCAAGGCGCTGCGCGCCAACGAAGCTAACAAGAAGAAGTTCGAGGGGCAGCGGGCCCAGCTCGAAGCCCGCAACCTGGAGCGCAAGTCCGAAGCCGCGCAGATTGCAGAAAAGCTCGACGGCAAGAGCTTCATCGCCGTGCGCTCGGCCGGCGAAACCGGTCAGCTTTATGGTTCGGTCTCGACGCGCGACATCGCCGAGCTGGTGACGGCGGAAGGTTTTTCGGTCAACCGCAACCAGATCCTGCTCAACCAGCCAATCAAGACCATCGGCGTCACCAATGTGGCGATCGCGCTGCACCCGGAAGTCGAGGTTACCATCACGCTCAACATTGCCCGCACGGCCGACGAAGCCGAGCGCCAGGCCAAGGGCGAAACACTGACCACCGCCGAAGCCATCTACGGCGAGGACATCAACGATAATGCGCGGCCGGAAAACTTCTTCGATCCGAATGCGGAGTTCGAAGGCGGCGAAGACAACGGCTGATCGTCATTCGTCGGCATTCGCCGGCTAATCGCTATTCTGGACCAATGCCCGGGCCTCGTACCCGGGCATTTTTATGCCAAATGGAACTTTTCGAACCCCTATATCTTGATGCAGAATAGGACAGCATGTCTGGCCGAGAGGGGACAATTGGTCATGAATATTCTGCTGAAACGCGTTCTCGACCGCCTGGTCCGCACAGGCAATCTCAAGGTGACAGGGCCGCAAGGCTCGATGGTGACTTTCGGTGACGGCAGCGGCGAGCCGGTGCACATGCACATCAAGACAAGGCATGCCGAGCGCGCAATAACCTTCGATCCGATGCTGGCGGTGCCGGAAGCCTACATGGACGGTGAACTCGACATTCTCGAGGGCGGCGTGCTGGGGGTGATGCGGATTGCCTTCCAGAACATGGGCAGCGGCGGTATCGATGCCACCTGGTCGAAGGCGATCGAAGGTCTGCGCCACGCCTTCCGGCGCCTGCAGCAGATCAACACGGCGTCGCGGGCGCGCCGCAACGTGCAGCGCCATTACGATCTGTCGGGCGACCTCTACCGCCTCTTCCTCGATGAGGACATGCAATATTCCTGCGCCTATTTCGAGCAGCCGGACATGACGCTCGACGAGGCCCAAGCAGCCAAGAAGCGCCATATCGCCGCCAAGCTCAGGCTGAAGGCGGGCCAGACGGTTCTTGATATCGGCTCCGGCTGGGGTGGGCTTGGGCTCTATCTAGCCAAGGCGTTCGACGTCGACGTACAGGGCGTGACGCTGTCGACCGAGCAGCACGGCGTCGCCACCGACCGCGCCCATGCGCAAGGCCTGCAAAACCGGGTGCATTTCGACATCAAGGACTATCGCGAACTCAATGAACGTTTCGACCGCATCGTCTCCGTCGGCATGTTCGAGCATGTCGGGGTCAATCATTTCCGCACCTTCTTCGACAAGTCGGCGACGCTGCTGAAGCCGGACGGCGTCATGCTGCTGCACACGATCGGCCGCTCCGGCGTGCCGTGGGCAACCAGCGCCTTCATCCGCAAGTACATCTTCCCGGGCGGCTACATCCCGTCGCTATCCGAAGTGATGCCGGCCATCGAAAAATCGGGGCTCGTCGTCACCGACATCGAGGTTCTGCGGCTGCATTATGCCGAGACGCTGAAGCATTGGGGCGAGCGCTTCGCGGCCAACCGCGACAAGGCCAGGGCGATTTATGACGAGCGCTTCTGCCGCATGTGGGAGTTCTATCTTGCCGCCTCGGAAGCTGCCTTCCGCTGGCAGGATCTGGTGATCTTCCAGATCCAGATTGCCAAGAAGAACGACACGCTGCCGATGACGCGCGACTACATGGCCAGTTGCGAGAAGGCGCTGGAGATGCGCGATCTTGGACGTCGCGAAAAGGCTCCGGTTGCCAAGCCCACTCGCCGCCGCAAGGTGGCGGATCCGGAGTAGACTGCCGGCATCACGCCATCGCCACTTGCCATTGCCGGCCGGCACGCTGAAAAGGGTCCCGTTAAACGCGGGACCTTTTTTCATGACCTACCTCCTCTACGTCGCCGCCGCACTTGCCGAGATCGCCGGCTGCTTTTCGTTCTGGGCGTGGTGGCGGCTGGACAAGTCGCCGCTGTGGTTGGCGCCCGGTCTCGTCTCGCTCGTGCTATTCGCGTGGCTGCTGGCGCTGGTCGACACCAGCGCGGCGGGCCGGGCCTACGCCGCCTATGGCGGCATCTACATTGCCGCCTCGCTGGCCTGGCTGTGGCTGGCGGAAGGCGTGCACCCCGACCGCTGGGATCTTGCCGGTGCCGCGATCTGCATCGTTGGCGCCTCGGTCATTCTGCTCGCACCTCGGACTGCCTAAGCGATGGAACTGCCCGTCCCGCTTAGACAAGGCGTCGACCGCCTTCTCGAACAGGTGCCTTTGCCGATGCTTAAGCACGCGGCAAAGACGCTGTCGGACCGCTACCGCGCAGAGTTGCGCGACGGTCGCCTGCACATGGCCGAAGACATGGCGGTGAAGGCCTATCTGGCAACGCGGCTACCGGCGACCTATGCGGCCGTTCGCGCCAGCCTCGATGCGGTGGGCGAGTCTCGGCCCGACTATGCTCCGAAGACCTTGCTCGATGTCGGCGCCGGCCCTGGCACGGTGCTTTGGGCCACAATCAATCTCTGGCCGGATCTCGAACAGGCGGTGCTACTCGAGGCCGGCGCCGCGGTACGAAGGGTCGGCGAAGCACTTGCCGCGGATGCGATCACGGCCAGGACCGCCTGGCGGACCGGCGACATCACCATCGACCTGGTCGATCTGGAGCCGGCCGAGCTGGTGACTTCAGCCTATGTGCTGGATGAGATCGCGCCGGCATCGCTGGCAAAACTCGTCGACCGGCTCTGGCAGCTGACCGCAGACACGCTGCTGGTGGTCGAGCCGGGCACGCCGGCCGGCTGGCAGCGTATTCTTGCCGTGCGGCGGCAGTTGATCGAGGCGGGCGCGCACGTGCTTGCGCCCTGCCCGCATGAGGCGCCCTGCCCGCTCGTTGCCCCCGACTGGTGCCATTTCGCCCGCCGCGTCGCCCGCTCGCGCCTACACCGTCTGGCCAAGGATGCCGAGGTGCCGTGGGAGGACGAGAAATTCATCTTTGTCGCGGCCTCCCGCCATCCGGCCGCTCCGCCTCGAGCGCGAGTGATCGCACCGCCGAAGTCGGGGTCCGGCAAGGTCTTGCTGAAGCTTTGCGAACAGGATGGGGGTGCTGCCGAGCGACTGTTCACCAAGCGCGACGGCGAGACGTTCAAGGCCGCGCGGCGACTGGATTGGGGTGATGCCTTGCCGGAATGACCGGCAGCTATTTTCCTGTTTTGTTCTCGCCCGAGAACGGCTAGGCTCGCCATCTTGATTCGAGTCAATCGAGATTCTTTCCACCGAAAGATCCTGGCTGTGAATCGCGGGCATCAAAGTTGGTTGGTTGGGGACTGATGCAGATAAGTCATCACCGACTTGTCTCGTTCTGATATCGAGAGACGGGGATCAGGACCGGGGACATCATGGCAGAGGCAGCACGAAAATTCGGCGTGGCGGAAACACCGCTCTATCGCGAGGCGCCGAACAATATCGAGGCCGAGCAGGCGCTGCTCGGCGCCATACTGGTCAACAACGATGCCTTCTACCGCGTCTCCGACTTCCTGAAGCCCGGCCATTTCTACGAGCCGCTGCATAGAAAGATCTTCGAGGTCGCGGCCGAGCTCATCCGCATGGGCAAGATCGCGACGCCGATCACGCTGAAGACCTTCCTGCCGGCCGACGAGAAGGTCGGCGACATGACGGTGGCGCAATATGTCGTGCGGTTGGCGGTCGAGGCCGTCACCGTCGTCAACGCCACCGACTATGGCCGCGCCATCTACGATCTGGCGACGCGGCGCGCGCTAATCACTGTCGGCGAGGACATGGTCAACATCGCCTATGACGCGCCGGTCGACATGTCGCCCTCCGACCAGATCGAGGATGCCGAGCGGCGCCTGTTCGAATTGGCCGAAACCGGCCGCTACGATGGCGGCTTCGAGAGCTTCACCGATGCCGTCAAGACCGCCGTCGACATGGCCAATGCGGCTTATATGCGCGACGGGCATTTGTCGGGCGTTGCTACCGGCTTGCGCGATCTCGACCGCCGCATGGGCGGCCTGCAGTCGTCCGACCTGATCATCATTGCCGGCCGCCCCGGCATGGGCAAGACCTCGCTCGCCACCAATATCGCTTTCAACATCGCCGAGGCCTATGTCCCGGCGCAACAGGCGGACGGCTCGTTCAAGGCGGCCAATGGCGGCGTCGTCGGCTTCTTTTCGCTCGAAATGTCATCCGAACAGCTGGCCACCCGCATTATTTCCGAACAGACGGAAATCCCGTCGTCGAAAATCCGGCGCGGCGAGATCAGCGAGATGGATTTCGAAAAGCTGGTCGCCTGCTCGCAGACAATGCAGAAAATCCCGCTGTTCATCGACCAGACCGGCGGCATTTCCATCGCTCAGCTGTCGGCCCGCGCGCGTCGCCTGAAGCGCCAGCGCGGCCTCGACGTCATCGTTATCGACTATATCCAGCTGATGCAGGGATCGAGCGCGAAATCCTCGCAAAACCGCGTCCAGGAAATCACCGAGATCACCACCGGCCTCAAGGCACTAGCCAAGGAGCTGGCGGTGCCGATCATCGCGCTGTCGCAGCTGTCGCGCCAGGTCGAGAGCCGCGACGACAAGCGCCCGCAGCTTTCGGATCTGCGCGAATCGGGCTCCATCGAGCAGGACGCCGACGTGGTGCTGTTCGTCTACCGCGAGGAATATTATCTGAAGAACCGCGAGCCGAAGCCGGGCACCGACGAATACATCAAATGGGAACACGAGATGAACGAGATGCGCGGCAAGGCCGAGGTCATCGTCGCCAAACAGCGCCACGGCCCAACGGGATCGGTCAGCCTCGCCTTCCAGGGCGAGTTCACCCGCTTCTCGGACCTTGCGGAAGAGCATCATTTGCCGGATCGGTTCGAGTGACCTCTTGATACAGGTCTCATTCCTTCGCACCCCCCTCTGTCCTGCCGGACATCTCCCCCTCAAGGGGGGAGATCGGATGTCGTTTCGGCTTTCGGCAATCGTCAATGCTGCTAGATGTACGGCAATATCGGAGCTGCCAATCTCCCCCCTTGGGGGGCAGATGTCCGGCAGGACAGAGGGGGGCGCTGTCCCGCCGACCTGTCTTTCAATTGTCGCAGGCCGCGCCTGATGGCCAAATCCCGCGTCCAGTTCATCTGCCAGAATTGCGGCTCCGTGCATCAGCGCTGGGCCGGCAAATGCGATGCCTGCGGCGAGTGGAACACGCTGGTCGAAGAAGGCACGGCAGGCGGCATCGGCTCGGGCCCGGCCAACATGCGCAACGCCCGCAAGGGCCGCGCGGTGGTGCTGACCAGCCTCTCCGGCGATATCGAGGACGCGCCGCGCATCGTCTCCGGCATCGGCGAGCTCGACCGCGCCACCGGCGGCGGCTTCGTGCGCGGCTCGGCGCTGCTGGTCGGCGGCGATCCCGGCATCGGCAAGTCGACGCTGCTCACCCAGGCCGCGGCCGCGCTGGCGGCAAAGGGCCACCGCATCGTCTATGTCTCGGGCGAAGAGGCGGTCGCGCAGATCAGGCTGCGCGCCCAGCGGCTCGGCGTCGCCGACACCCCGGTCGAGCTCGCCGCCGAAACCAATGTCGAGGACATCCTCGCCACCATCGCCGATGGTAAGCGGCCGGATCTGGTCATTCTCGATTCGATCCAGACGCTGTGGACCGATATGGCCGATTCGGCGCCCGGCACGGTGACCCAGGTGCGTGCCGCCGCCCAGGCGATGATCCGCTACGCAAAATCCACAGGGGCGGCGATCGTTCTGGTCGGCCACGTCACCAAGGAGGGCCAGATCGCCGGACCGCGCGTCGTCGAGCACATGGTCGACGCGGTGCTCTATTTCGAGGGCGAAGGCGGCCACCACTACCGCATCCTGCGCACGGTCAAGAATCGCTTCGGGCCGACCGATGAGATCGGTGTCTTCGAAATGTCGGACAAGGGCTTGCGGGAAGTCGCCAACCCGTCCGAGCTTTTCCTCGGTGAGCGCCATGCGAAGTCGCCGGGTGCCGCGGTTTTCGCCGGCATGGAAGGCACACGGCCGGTGCTGGTCGAGATCCAGGCGCTGGTGGCGCCATCGACGCTGGGCACACCGCGCCGCGCCGTCGTCGGCTGGGACGGTGCCCGGCTGTCGATGATCCTGGCGGTTCTGGAAGCCCATTGCGGCGTCCGCTTCGGCACGCACGACGTCTATCTCAACGTTGCCGGCGGCTACCGCATTTCGGAGCCGGCGGCCGACCTGGCAGTGGCGGCGGCACTGGTTTCCTCGCTCACCGGTCTTGCCCTTCCCGCCGATTGCGTCTATTTCGGCGAAATCAGCCTTTCGGGTGCGGTGAGGCCGGTTGCGCATGCGCAGCAGCGCCTCAAGGAAGCCGAAAAGCTGGGTTTCGGACGCGCGGTTCTGCCCTTGGGCAGCGAGGAACTTGTTGGTGGTAATGCGGTCGGGGGGATCGGAGCCAGCGCTTTCCAGCCCACCGAGCTTGCCGATCTCGTGGCGCGAATAGCCGGCTCTCGGCGCAGCCGCGCCGACGAGCAAGAGTGATGCGGCTCGTCGGGCCGTGAAAAAGAGATCGGAGTGGGGCGAAAAACATGCCGATTACGCTGCTTGACGGAATTCTCGTCGGCTTCACCCTGGTCTCGGCGATGCTCGCTATGGTTCGCGGCTTTTCGCGCGAGATCCTGTCGATCATCTCCTGGGCAGCCGCCGCGGCCGCCGCCTTCTTCTTCTACAAGCCGGTGCTGCCTTACATTCAGCCCTATGTCGACAACGAAAAGGCCGCCATGGCGGCGGCCGCCGGTATCGTCTTCATTGTCGCGCTGATCGTCGTTTCGGTCATCACCATGAAGCTCGCCGACTGGATCATCGATTCCAGGATCGGCGCGCTCGATCGTACACTTGGCTTCCTCTATGGCGCGGCGCGCGGCATCCTGGTCGTCGCTGTCGCGCTGCTTTTCTTCAATTGGCTGGCCGGCGCCAAGGCTCCAGGCTGGATTGCCAACGCCAAGTCAAAGCCATTGCTCGAATCGATCGGCGCCAAGCTCGAAAGCCTGCTGCCCGAGGATCCGGAAAACGCCATCCTCAACAAGCTCAATCCGAATCAGCCGGCCACCGAGACGCCTCTGGCCCCCGATGCGCCTGCAGCGGAAGCCCCTGCCGCCGGCGACGACGCCACTGCTCCGGCACCCGACGACAGCGATGCGCCGCCGGCCGACAATGCGCCCGCGACGCCGGCACCTGCAAACCCGGCGCCGGCAAACTGATTTCGACAGACTTGCGAGGCTCAAGACTGTCGATCATGTGAACGCCGCACGACGTGCGTTGCTTTCGATGCGCTATGACCTTATATGGCGGCTTTAGCGGAGCTTGAGCCCCAATGGCAGCCTCAGTGGCAGACGCAGACGACGTGCTTTCCGCCGAAGCCGATGACCATTTCCACGACGAATGCGGCGTGTTCGGCATTTTCGGCCGGCAGGACGCCGCAGCCATCGTAACGCTCGGTCTGCATGCGTTGCAGCATCGAGGCCAGGAAGCGGCCGGCATCGTTTCCTATGACGGCACCCAATTCCATGTCGAACGCCATGTCGGCCTGATCGGCGACACCTTTACTAAGCAGCGTGTCATCGACAGCCTGCAAGGCAACCGTGCTATCGGCCACACACGCTATGCCACCACCGGCGGCGCCGGTCTGCGCAATATCCAGCCTTTCTTCGCCGAACTTGCCGATGGCGGCTTTGCCGTCGCCCATAACGGCAATCTCACCAACGCCATGACCGTTCAGCGCGCCCTGCAGAAGCAAGGCGCCATCTTCTCTTCCACCTCCGACACCGAAACGCTCCTGCACCTGGTTGCCACCAGCAAGGAGCGCGACCTGAATTCGCGCTTCATCGATGCGGTGCGCCAAGTCGAAGGCGCCTTCTCGCTGGTGGCGATGACGTCCAAGAAGATGATCGGGTGCCGCGACCCGCTCGGCATCCGCCCGCTGGTGCTCGGCGATCTCGACGGCGCCTGGATTCTCGCCTCCGAGACCTGCGCGCTCGATATTATCGGTGCGCGTTTCGTACGCGACCTGAAGCCCGGCGAAATGGTCGTCGTCACCAGCAAGGGCATCGAAAGCCTGTTCCCGTTCGAGCCGCAGAAGACCCGCTTCTGCATCTTCGAATATGTCTATTTCGCGCGGCCGGATTCGTCGGTCGAAGGCCGCAACGTCTATGAAGTGCGCAAGCGCATCGGCGCCGAGCTGGCGCAGGAAAGTCCGGTCGAGGCCGACATCGTCGTGCCGGTGCCGGATTCGGGCACGCCGGCGGCGATCGGCTTTTCGCAGGCCGCGGGCATTCCGTTCGAGCTCGGCATCATCCGCAATCACTATGTTGGCCGCACCTTCATCCAGCCCGGCGATTCGATCCGCCACATGGGTGTCAAGCTCAAGCACAACGCCAACCGCCGCATGATCGAAGGCAAGCGCGTGGTGCTGGTGGATGATTCGATCGTGCGCGGCACCACCAGCCAGAAGATCGTCCAGATGGTGCGCGATGCCGGCGCCAAGGAAGTGCATATGCGCATCGCTTCGCCGCCGACGCGCGCCTCCTGCTTTTACGGCGTCGACACACCGGAAAAGTCGAAGCTGCTGGCGTCGCGCATGTCGGTGGAGGAGATGGCCGAGTTCATCCGCGTCGATTCGCTCGGCTTCCTGTCGATCGACGGGCTCTACCGCGCCGTCGGCGAGGCCGGCCGCGACAACGAGCAGCCGCAATTCTGCGACGCCTGCTTCACCGGCCAGTATCCGACCCGGCTTGCCGACTTCGAAGGCTCCGACAATGTGCGCACGCTGTCGCTCTTGGCGGCAGGCGGGTCGTAGGCCTTGCCGGTCCGTTTGTCTCCCTCCCCTTAGCCCCTCACGGCGGTTTCACCTTGCCTGTCGGAATCCATCGTATGAGCCTTGACCTCTCCGGCCGCGTTGCGGTCGTCACCGGCGCCTCGCGCGGCATCGGCTATTTCATCGCCAGGGAGCTTGCCGCCGCCGGTGCGCATGTGATTGCGGTTGCCCGCACCGTCGGCGGGTTGGAAGAACTCGACGACCAGATCAAGGCAGGTGGCGGACAGGCGACGCTGGTACCGCTCGATCTTGCCGACATGGCGGGGATCGACCGGCTGGGCGGCGCCATCCACGAGCGCTGGGGCAAGCTCGACATACTGGTCGCCAACGCCGCCGTGCTCGGCGTCATCGCCCCGATCGGCCATGTCGAGGCCAAGACCTTCGAGAAGGTGATGACCATCAACGTCACCGCAACATGGCGGCTGATCCGCTCGGTCGACCCGCTGCTCAGGCTTTCCGATGCCGGCCGTGCTATCGTGCTGAGCTCCAGCCTTGCCCACTCCGCACGCGCCTTCTGGGCGCCTTATGCGGCGTCGAAGGCGGCGGTCGAGGCCATGACGCGTTCATGGGCGCATGAGACCGAAACCCTGCCGCTCAGGGTCAATGCCGCCGATCCCGGGGCAACGCGCACCGCGATGCGGGCGCAGGCCGTACCCGGCGAGGATCCTGAAACACTGCCGCACCCTTCGGAGATCGCCAAGCGAATCGTGCCGCTGGCCAGCCCTACGCTCAAGGAGACCGGGCTGATCTTCCAGGCCAAGCACAATCGCTTTGTCGCCTACCGGCAGCCGAAGTAGCCACACATCGCATTTTGCCGGAAGAATTGCGCCGGCACCAACGTTGTTCGGGTGCCACAATTCGAGAAACGGAGGACCAAATGCGGAGACTGCTTCTCTTGACTGCCACCGCGCTGCTTGCAGTGATCGGCGCCGCGTCGTCGCAGGAGGCAACGATGAGCTTTTTCGTCACCAGCGTCGGCTCTGGCAAAGGCGCCGATCTCGGCGGTCTCGCCGGCGCCGACGCCCATTGTAGTTCACTGGCCGAAGCCGCGGGCGTTACCGGCAAGACATGGCGCGCCTATCTCTCGACCACCGATACCGATGCACGCGACCGTATCGGCAAAGGCCCGTGGTTCAACGCCGAGGGCGTCAAGATCGCCGATGATGTCGCTTCCCTGCATAGCGATGCCAACGCCATCACCAAACAGACGGCACTCGACGAAAAGGGCCAAATGGTCAACGGCCGCGGCGACACGCCCAACCGGCACGACGTGTTGACCGGCTCCAAGCCGGATGGCACGAAAATTGCCGACCAGACCTGCGGCGACTGGACGCTGAGCGGAGCAGAAGGTGTGGCCATGATGGGTCATCACGATCGTACCGGCCTCGATGGCTCGGCAGCCGCCAAATCGTGGAATTCCTCGCATGCGTCACGCGGTGGCTGCAGCCAGGAAGCGCTGAAGGGCACCGGCGGCGACGGCCTGTTCTATTGTTTTGCGGTGAACTGAACCAAAACGACCCGACATCACGTGGCTGTGATACCGTGGCTTAACGCCGCGCTTTGGCCCAGCTTTCGCCGCTGGGCCGGAGTTGCTAGGATCGTGCGACTCCCAAAACAAGCAGAGCGAGGAAATACTCATGGCGGCACCGAGCGTAGCGTTAGTCTGGTATCTGGTGATCGCTGGCCCGCAAGGCGGCATGGTCGTGCTGCCCAGCACATTCGACACCCGCGAACAGTGCGCCTTCGCCATAACCGAATACCAGAAGCAACCGACGCCGGCCGGCTGGTCGGTGCAGTGCGTGCCGAGCGCCTCGCCCTTCGCCGACGAGGGCGACGCCGAGGAGCCGTCGGCGCAGTAGGACAGCGTGATCTCCCCACTTGAGGGGGAGATCGTCAGCGTCGCGCGCTTACCGTCAGCTCCGGCTTCTGGCTGATGGTCTGCAACACGACGCAGTAGCGCTCGGTCAGCTTGAGCAGCGCATCGATGCGCTCCTGCGGCTCGTCGGTGTCGAGGCCAAATGTCAGCCGGATGGCGCGGAAGCCAACCGGCGCATCCTTTGCCACGCCAAGCGTGCCGCGAAAGTCCAGGTCGCCTTCGGCTTCCACCGTGGCGGCCCCAAGCTTGAATTCCAGCGCCGTCGCTACCGCCTTCAGCGTGACGCCGGCGCAAGCCACCAGTGCCTCCAGCAGCATGTCGCCGGAGCAGAGTTCGAGCCCGGTGCCGCCGGTCGCCGGATGCAGCCCGGCAATGGCGATCGCCCTGCCTGTCTCGACCTTGCAGGCGATCGATTGGTCGTCGATCGAGCCTTTGGCGCGGAGAGTAATCAGCGCGCGCGAGGCGTCGTCGCGATAGGCCACCTTCAGCGGCGCCTGCACGGCCTTCAATGCGATCGCATCCATTTTGTCGTCTCCCATAATTGCCCTGGCTTCGCTGCTTTACGGCTATGCCGCCTGCCCCAAACGCAAGTCCGCGCTGGCGTAGCGCTTGGCAGGGTTTCGCCGGTATAGCCTGACGATACGGGGAGCATCCAACGCCATCACACCGTCTCTCGCAACACATTCGTAAGGCCGCCGGACATATGGCCGATATCGCCATCGTGAAAACCCGCGAACGGGTTCTTGCCGGAATCCTGTTCAGCGGGGCTGCCTACCTGCTGTTTTCGATGCAGGACGCCTCAAGCTGACACTATGGTGTCAGGAAGGGGCAGCGTAGGCTGGTGAGATGACGGGATCGCTGGACATGCCATGCACAGTGGAAAGCGCCCGCGAACGTACCCTCGGCATCATCCTGGTCTCGGCATCGGCGGCCGTCTTCGGCCTCACCGGCGTGCTGACCAAATCGATCCATGCCGACCCGCTGACCATTACCTGCTGGCGCGGCTTCGTCGGCTCGATCCTGATCAGCCTCTATGTGCTATGGCGCCACCAGCGCTCCGGCGGTCGCGACAGCCTGCGGCTCGGCTGGCGCGGCTGGCTGCTGGCGATCGAGGGCGCGCTCGCCAGCATCGCCTTCATCTCGGCGTTCAAGTTCACCTTTGTCGCCAATGTCGCGATCATCTATGCCACCGCCCCCTTCGTCACCGCGCTGCTGGCCCTCCTGTTGGTCCGCGAGCCGTTCCGGCTGCAGACGCTTGCCGCCGCCGCTGTGTCATTATGCGGTGTGGCAATCATGGTCTGGTCCGGCTTCGGCACCGGCCATTTGTTCGGCGACGGGCTGGCGCTGCTGATGACGATCGGCAGCGCGCTCTACATGATCATGGTGCGCGCCTTCCGCGACACGCCGGTGGTGTGGGCGGGTGCGGTGTCGGCATTCCTTTTGTTCGTGCTCGGCTGGTTCGTCGCCGATCCGCTGGCTGTCTCGGCCAGGGACGCTGTGCTTCTAGCCACCTTCGGCGCCTCGTTCGCGCTGGCTTCGATCCTGTGGACGGAGGGCACCCGGCTTATTCCGGCGGCCGAGTCCGGATTGCTGGGTTCAGCTGAAGTGCCATTCGCGATCCTGTTTGCCTTCCTGTTCCTGGCGGAGATCCCGCCGGCAGCCAGCATGGTCGGTGGCGCCATCGTGCTTTGCGCGGTGTTCGCTCACGCCGGCCGCGACTGGCTGATGGCCAGGCAGCGCGCAGCGGATGCATGACCAATCCTCGCCGCGTCCGAGCGCGAGTTGGTGGTCCGATCACGAGAAATCCGGTCCTGAAAATTAATTTGAAAAGTCATGGAACCATCATAGGGCTCAGGCATTATGGCTGCGACGGGCCACCCCAAGTCCCCCCAAACCCCTCGGCCCGTCCTACTCAGAAGCCGACCGCAAGGTCGGCTTTTTCTTTGCTGGCTCAATTGGCCAAGGCCAGGTTGCCGCTGAACAACGCTGCCAGATCCTGCGCCGGCCGGTCGGCATCCTCACGCAAGCGGACGGCGAATTCGGCGACCGGCACCGGCGGCAGATCAAGATCGCTCGGCGCCTCGACGATGCCGGAATGAGCGAAGCGCGCCGTCCTCAACGTCAAGGCGATGCCGGCGTGCACCGCCGTACGCAGGCCGGCAAGGCTGGCACTGCCGGCAGCAATGCGGTAGCGACGGCCGGCCGCATCGAGTGCACTGGTCGCCGCTTCGCGAAACCCGCAATGGGGATCGAGCAGCGCCAGGGGCAGTTCGTCGTGGCGGGTGGCCAGCCCGTTCTGTGAGCAAAGCCAGATCATTGGTTCCTTGAGCACACCGACTTCGTCCCGTGTCGGCACCTGCCGCATGGCAATGGCCAGATCAAGGGTGCCGGCCTGCAAAGCCTGCGCCAGTTCGGCGGAACGGCCGACGCGCAGTTCGATCCTGACGCGCGGATGGCTGACAGCAAAAGCCCTGAGAAGCTGCGGCAAGCCGCTGTCGGCGAAATCCTGCGTGGTGCCGATGGCGACGCGCCCGTCGGCGTGCGCGCCTTTGAGGGCCAGCCACGCCTCGCGGTGCGCGGCAAGGATGCGACGCGCGTGAACGATCAGATCCTCGCCTGCCGGCGTCAGGCCGCGCCCTCGCCCCTGCGGCACCAGCAGCGGTTCGCCGACAACATCCTCCAGCCGCTGCATCTGCGCGGTCACTGCGGACGGCGAGCGACCGACGATCGACGCGGCCCGCGCCAGGGAACCGCCATCGACGAAAGCGAGGAAAGTCTTGAGGAGGTCGGGATCGAACAACTGCATAATTCGATGCTATCAAAGTGTTTATCAAAAACAATTCTATTTTTTTGATCAAAGGACGATGGCATGATTTTCTCGACGGCGAAGAGGCGCCGCTTGAAACCGAGGAGAAGAAACATGCCGATCATCAATGTCAGCGTTACCGGCAAGCCCGATGCCGCTTTGTCCGCCGCCATTGCCAGGGAAGTGACCGAACTGACAGCCACGCATCTGCGCAAGGACGCGACGATCACAGCTGTTGCCATTTCCTATCACGACCCCGAGCACTGGTTCGCCGGCGGCAAGTCGCTGGCCGAGCATGGCACCAACACGGCCTGGCTCGACATCAAGGTTGTCGACGGTACCAACACCAAGCTCGAACTGGAGGCGTATCTGCAGGCAATTTTCGCGGCATTCGGCCGGCTGCTGGGTAAGGTGCATGAGGAAAGCTACGCCCTCGTGCATGAAGTGCCTGCGGCCGCCTATGGCTTTGGCGGCAAGACGCAGGAATTCCGCTTCATCAGCGGAAGGATGAAAGCGGCGTAGCTGCGATAAGCAGCCGAGCCGAATCAAACATAGGCGAATCAAACATAGGAGAGAAGGAAAAATGGAGCCGCATTGACGTTGATCCAACTTCGGCTAGGTTCTCACCCGAAGCGGCCGGTGAAGAGCCGCGACGTGAGATCGTTGGGAGATGCGGCGATGATCCTGACACTGGCGCTGCTTGCGGGTCTTGTCGCGGCCTGGCTGCTGATCGGCGTGGTGGAGAAGTTCCGCCTCGGCCTGCGTTTGAGCCAGGCGCTGCTCTACGTGCCGTTCAAGCTCGCCTACCGGATCAGCGACGAGCGCATCAAGATTGCGCGCAGGTCGGTGGCCCCGGTCATCTATGTCATCTGGCATCAGTCACGCATCGAGCCGGCGCTGATGCTGTCGCTGCTGCCGGAGGACACGCTGCACATCCTCGACCAGGCTTCGGCCAGGTCGCCGTGGCTGGAGCCGTGGCGCGAGCTCGGCCGCACCATCGCCTTCAACGCCGAGCATGTCTTCGTCAGCCGCAGATTGGTCCGGGTGCTGAAGGGCAAGGGCCGGCTCGCCGTTTACCTGCCGGATGCGGTCGAGCCAGACGTCAAGTCGTTTCGGTTGTTTCGCGCCATCACCCGTATCGCCATGCAGGCCGACGCCCGTATCGTGCCGATCTTCGTTGCCGGCGCACGCAGCCTGCCGGCCTCGCTGACGCCGGCGGACAAGGCGCCGCGCCATTGGTTTCCGCAGCTGTCGATCAGCGCGCTGGAGCCGATGACCATCGCCGAGCTGGTGGCGCGGAACCCAGATCAGGCCTCCAACACCAATGCGCTGTTTGATCGCTTCGCCGAGGCCAGGCTTTTCGGCAGTGATCTCGACCGAGGGCTGTTCCTCGCCATGCGCGATGCGGCCGACCGTGTTGGCGCTTCGCACCCAATAATCGAGGACGTCATTGGCGGTGCCCTGAGCTACCGGAAAGTGTTCATCGGCGCCAGGGTTTTGGGCCGACGGCTCGAGGCAATAACGGCGCCGGGCGAAGCGGTTGGGCTGCTCCTGCCCAACGCCAATGGCGTCGTGCTGTCGTTCGTCGGACTTTTGTCGGCTGCGCGGGTGGCAGCAATGATCAACTATACCGCCGGCCCGGCCAGCGTCACCGCCGCTATCCGCACGGCGATGATCCGAACCGTGGTCTCCTCACGCGCCTTTGTCGAAAAGGCCAACCTCGCCGACATCGTCGAGGCGGTGGAAAAGGGCGGGGCGAAACTGCTGTGGCTGGAGGATGTCCGCGCAAGCGTGACCGTGCTGGACAAGGCCGCAGCCGCCTTGCTGTGGCGGTGGCCGTTGCAGCGCCAGGATGCGGCCAAGCCGGCGGTGATCCTGTTCACCTCCGGCTCGGAAGGCACGCCCAAGGCCGTGGTGCTGTCGCACCGGAACCTTCTTGCCAATGCGATGCAGGCGGAAGCCCGCGTCACCATCTCGCCGGCCGATATCCTGCTCAACGTGCTGCCGGTGTTCCACTCGTTCGGGCTGACCGGCGGCACCATCCTGCCGCTGGTCACCGGAGTAAAGCTGTTCCTCTACCCGTCACCGCTGCACTACAAACTTATTCCGGAGGTGGCGCGCAAGGTCCGGCCGACGGTGATGTTCGGCACCGACACGTTCCTCGCCAACTATGCCCGCACCGCCAAGGACGGCGATTTTTCCAGCCTGCGCTTCGTCGTGGCCGGTGCCGAGGCGGTGAAGCCGGAGACGCGCCGGGTTTACCGCGAGCGCTTCCAGGCCGAGATCATCGAAGGTTTTGGCTTGACCGAGGCCGCACCAGTGGTTGCCGTCAACACCGCCATCCACGGCCGCGACGGAACGGTCGGGCGGCTGCTGCCGGCCATGCGCATGAAACTCGAACCGGTCGAAGGCATCAGCGACGCCGGCCGGCTGTGGCTCGACGGGCCGAACCTGATGATGGGCTACATGACCGGCGACCGGCCGGGCGAGTTGCAGCCGCTCGAAGGCTGGCACGATACCGGCGATATCGTTTCGGTCGATCGCGAAGGCTTCATCACCATTCGCGGCCGCGCCAAGCGCTTCGCCAAGATAGCCGGCGAGATGGTATCGCTTGGCGCGGTCGAGATGCTGGTGCAGTCGCTGTGGCCGGAAGAGCATCACGCCGTGGTGGCAGTGCCGGACAAGCGGCGCGGCGAGCGCCTCGTTCTGGTCACCACGGCCGACAATGCCGATCCCGACGAATTGCGCGAATTCGGCAAAAAAGCCGGGGCGGCCGAACTGATGGTGCCGAACGACATCGTCAAGGTCGAGGAGATCCCGGTACTGGGCTCCGGCAAGACCGACTATGTCTCGACTAGAAAGCTGGCGCTCGAGAGGCTGGGACTGAGCGCAGCCGCCTGAGGCTTGCTGTCGAAATTCTAAAGCGCGTCGCGTTCGACCGGCCTTGTGCGACGCGCTTTAGATTCTTGTTTTTATGCATGTCGTTATCGCAAAACCGCTGCACACTTTTGCGCGAATGCATTAGAGGACTACCACCGACAACAGCAGAATGACGCCGACGGCCATCATCAGCAGGCCCGGCCAGTTCTGCGACAGGCCGAGAAAACGGAGCCCGCGTCGTCGCGGCTCCAGAGTCGGACCTGGTGTTGCGAGATTGGGCGTCGGACTGTCCGGCGCGGTGGAGACAGCGGCCGGCTCACTAAGCCGCCCGCGCATGATGGCCGCAATCGCCATATACACGAGGCCGGCGACAGTCAGTAACGCGCCGATGAGGATGACAGCCATTTCTCCTCGTTTTCCGATGGTTCTGCGCCCGATGCGGCAGCTTGCGCTACGTTGACGACGTATCACGAGCAGCCGCTCAGGCGGACCTACCAACACAAACGGTCTAGCCGCCCAGCAAGTTCCGAAAACGGGGTTTTTGAGGTGCGTTCCACAGCGCCGCGTGCTCTGCGAGCCTTTTTGGAATCATGCACTGCCAGGCGCAACGCGAACTGGCACCAAATCCGTCAGCCAATATCCGAGGACGGCACCTTCTCGCCTTCGCGCTTGGCGCGTCTCGAATAGGCCCGCACGCTGAACGGCAAGAAGACCAGATAGCCGGCAACCGAGGCCGTCAGCGTATACCAGGGATAGGTCATCAAAAGCAGGACGTAGAGGACGACTGCGAGGATGATCGGCAGCACCCTGTCGCCCGGTATCCTGACGCTCTTGCCGGAATAGACGGGCAGTCTGCTGACCAGCAGGAACGCCACCAATATTGTAAAGCCGGTGGCAATGAAGGCTGCCAGGCGGCTGGGTTCAAGCCCAAGCCTGAGGAAGAACAGATAGAGCGGCAGCATTACGAGCACCGCACCCGCCGGCGCCGGCACGCCGACGAAATATTCGGTTTGCCACTGCGGACGGTCGAGCTCTTCGTCGAGCACGTTGAAACGGGCAAGCCTCATCCCACAGGCGATGGTGAACAGCAGCGCGGCGATCCAGCCCGGCGAACCTGCCCTGTCGAGCAGAAAGGCATAGAGCACCAGCGCCGGTGCCACGCCGAAATTGACGATATCGGCCAGCGAATCCATCTGGGCGCCGAATTTGGAAGTCGCCTTCAGCATTCGCGCCAGACGGCCGTCGATACCATCGAGGAAGGCGGCGAGCAGCACCATCACCACCGCTGGCTCGAAGCGGCCCTCGAAGCCGAAGCGAATACCGGACAGGCCGGCGCAGATGGCAAGCACCGTGACCAGATTGGGCAGTACCATGCGCATCGGGATTTCACGAATGCGCGGGCCACCGCCGCCATGCGCCTCGAATTTCTTGAACGGCGGCGCCACCGGTCAGGAGACCCGCACGAGCGGCGTTGCGGCAACGCCGCCGAATTCCGCCAGCACCGTCTCACCGCCAACCGCGGTCTGGCCGACGGCGACACGCGGCGTCGCGGTAGAGGGCAGGAATACATCGACGCGCGAGCCAAAGCGGATCAGCCCGAAGCGCTGGCCGGTGCCGATGGCGCCGCCGGGCTCGGCCCAGCAGACGATGCGCCGCGCCACCAGGCCGGCAATCTGCACCGCGGCGACCGTTCCATTGGGGCTTTCGATGACCAGCCCGTTGCGCTCGTTCTCGGTGCTTGCCTTGTCGAGCTCGGCGTTGAGGAATTTTCCTGGCCGATGCTCGATCCTGGAAATGCGGCCGCGCACCGGAGAGCGGTTAACGTGGCAGGAAAAGACGTTCATGAATACCGAGATGCGGGTCATTTCGCCGCCGCCGAGGCCAAGCTCGCGCGGCGGCACGGCCGGGCCAACCGCCGAGACGATGCCGTCGGCCGGGCTGACAACCAGCCGGTCGTCGATCGGCGTGACGCGCTCGGGATCGCGGAAGAAATAGGCGCACCAGGCCGTCAGGATGAGACCGATCCAGAACAGGGTCGAGGAGAAATAGCCAAGAAAGAGCGTCGCCGTGCCGAACGCAGCGATAAAGGGATAACCCTCGCGGTGGATCGGAACGAACGCATTCTTGATCGTGTCAACGAGGCTCATGGGATGAGGGCAACCTTGGTTCCAAGTCCGGCCTCAATAGCGGAAACACCCCGCGGTCGCAACGCGACAATGAGAGCGCTCGGGGGTGGCGGTCACCGCCGTTTCAGGATGCCGTTAGCAGCATCCGGACTGCCGAAGTGATCAACCGGAAATGTTCATTGCGATTGTCGGAACGCAGCACTCTCGCCCGTCCTTGGCAAGACGGCGCCTCTCATCGGCCTTTCGGCCATGACGATTTGCGCAAACCCGGAGGTTCTCGGCCCATGCAGAAATCAGCAGCTAGGCAAGTGCAAGTGGTGATGAACGGCTTGGCCTTCGGCGAGTCACCGCGCTGGCACGACGGCCGGCTGTGGCTCTGCAACTGGGGCACGGGCCAGATCATCGCCGTTGACGCCCTAGGCAACAGCGAGATCGTGCTCACCGTGCCGGCCACCCTGCCCTATTCCATTGACTGGCTGCCGGACGGGCGCCTGCTTGTCGTGTCCGGCCGCGAAGGGCTGATCCTCAGGCAGGAGGCAGACGGGACATTGGTCACCCATGCCGATCTGAGACAACTATCAAAGAGCCCCTGGAACGAGATGGTGGTCGATGGGCGCGGCAACATATACGTCAATGGCGGTGGGCCTGCTCCGGCCCTCGGCCAGCATTTCGGTCCCGGCACCATCGTGCAAGTTGCACCGGATGGCTCGGTTCAGCAGGTGGCTGAGAACCTCGCGTTCGCCAATGGCATGGCGGTGACGCCCGACAACAAGACGCTGGTCGTTGCCGAGTCCCACGCCAACCGGCTGACCGCCTTCGACATCGCTGCCGATGGTGGCCTTTCCAAACGCAGGATCTGGGCCAATCTCGGCAACGGTTTTCCCGACGGCATCTGCCTCGATGCCGAAGGTGCGGCGTGGTACGCCGACGTTCCGAACCGGCATTGCGTGCGGGTGCGCGAGGGCGGCGCGATGCTCGAAAGCGTCGACGTCGATCGCGGCTGTTTTGCCTGCATGCTCGGCGGCAGCGAGGGAAAAACGCTGTTCATCGTCGCCGCCGAATGGCGCGGCTTCGAACATATGATCAGCGATGCCCGTACCGGCCAGGTGCTCAGCATCGAGGCTGCCGCGCCGGGCGCGGGCTGGCCGTAGAAGAGCTTACACCCCGGGAATCCGCTGATAGTTGGCGATATCGGCCTTGACGCCAAGTCGCGCAATGGTCTCCTGAGGATTGAAGCCGCTGCGCTCATGCGCAGCCTTGATGATCGGCACGACCTTGTCGACAGCGGCCTGCCCTTCCCATTCGACAATGGTTACGAGGTTGAACTCCCCCGGCCCCGAGAATTGCTCGAGCAGGAAATCCTGGACGAACCCTTGCTGCTGGCGCAGCAAATCATGCGTCATCTGGACCTTGGCAAGAATCTCCTCGCGGGCGTTGGCCGGAACGACAAACTTGTCCACCCGGAATACACTGCCGCCACTAACTGCCTGATTTATCCCATTCATATCGATTGTCTCCGTTTTTGAACGACGCATCTTGCTGCGATCCAAAACGGCCTACGATCTCAACTTAAGTTGAGGTCAAGCACGAATTTTCAGCTCACCTCCGAGGTGCGGCGGCGGACGACGACGCCGAACTCGTCGCTTTCGCGGGCGATACGCAGCCGCTCCTCGGCCTCGCTTGCCTCGCGCTGGCGGTCCCACATCGATGCATAAAGGCCGCGCTTGGCTATCAAGGCGACATGGGTGCCGCGCTCGGCGATCTGGCCATCCTGCAGGACGATGATCTCGTCGGCCGAAATCACTGTGGACAGCCGATGGGCGATGACGAGGGTGGTGCGGCCCTGGCTGACTAGGTCGAGTGCCGCCTGGATCTCCTGCTCGGTGTGGCTGTCCAGCGCCGAGGTCGCCTCGTCGAGCATCAGGATCGGCGGCGCCTTCAAAATGGTGCGGGCAATCGCCACCCGCTGCTTCTCGCCGCCGGACAGTTTTAATCCGCGCTCGCCGACCATTGAGCGATAGCCGTCGGGCAGCCGCTCGATGAACGGTCCGATCTGGGCCAGTTCTGCCGCCTTGCGCACATCCTCCTCGCTGGCGCCGACGCGGCCGTAGCGGATGTTGTAGGCGATGGTGTCGTTAAACAGCACCGTGTCCTGCGGCACCATGCCGATGGCAGCGCGCAAGCTCTCCTGCGTCACGTCGCGAATGTCCTGGCCGTCGATCAGAATCTTGCCGCGCTGGATGTCGTAGAAGCGAAACAAGAGCCGCGAAATGGTCGACTTGCCGGCTCCGGAGGGGCCGACGATGGCCACCGTCTTGCCAGCTGGCACCTCGAAGCTGATGCCCTTCAGGATCTTGCGGTTGGGGTCGTAGGAAAAATGTACGTCGCGGAACTCGACCCTGCCGGCATCGACGACCAGCGGCTTGGCGCCCGGCCGATCGACGATCTCACGCTTGACGTCGAGCAGATCGAACATGTTTTCGATGTCGGTCAGGCCCTGGCGAATTTCGCGGTAGATCATGCCGATGAAATTCAGCGGCACCGAAAGCTGCATGAGCATGGCGTTGACGAAGACGAAATCGCCGACGCTCTGTGTGCCCGCCTTCACCTCGAGCGCCGACATCACCATGACGACGGTCATGCCGATACCGAAGATCACACCTTGGCCGAAGTTCAGCCAGCCAAGCGAGGTCCAGGTCCTGGTCGCCGCCAACTCGTAGCGCGCCGTGGACCGGTCGAACCGCTCGGCCTCCATGGCTTCGTTATTGAAATATTTGACTGTTTCGTAGTTGAGCAGCGAGTCGATCGCCTTCGTGCTGGCTTCATTGTCGCTTTCGTTCATCTCACGGCGGATCGAAATACGCCAATCGCTCGCCCTGACGGTGAACCAGACATAGAGCCAGACCGTGACCGCGATCACCAAGACGTAGAGCCAGCCATAGGTGACGGCGAAGATGCCGGCGGTGAGCGCGAATTCGACGATTGTCGGCGCCGTCGCCAGCATGGTGAAGCGGACGATCGTCTCGATGCCCTTGGTGCCGCGCTCGATGACGCGCGACAGTCCGCCGGTGCGCCGTTCGAGGTGGAAGCGCAGCGACAGTTCGTGCATGTGCACGAAGGTGCGGAAGGCGAGCCGGCGCACCGCATGCTGGCCGACCCGTGCAAACAGGGCATCGCGTAACTGGTTGAAGCCGAGCTGCACCAGCCGCACCGCATTGTAGGCGACGACCAGCATGACCGGCGCCAGCAGCAGGGCCGGCAGCGGCGGCGGCGATTTGCTATCGCCGGCCAGTGCGTCGGTCGCCCATTTGAAGAAATAGGGTCCGGCCACCAGGGTCAGCTTGGCGACAACCAGCAGTACGGTGGCCCATACCACTCGGGCCCTTAGGTCGGCGCGGTCGGCCGGCCACATATAGGGCCAGAGATTGCGCAACGTTCTGAAGGTCGAGCCGGACTCTGCGGAAACGGTTTTCTCGGCCATTCTTGTTTACCTTATGATTTTAGCGGCCGGAGCAGCAGGAATCGACCAGCGCGGCCAGCGATGCCGAAACATCGGCGAGCGCGGCGCGGTCGAGCTCATAGCGGGAGCGCTGGCGGTCAGGCTCGAAGCGGATCAGCCCGGCCTCGACCAGGATCTTCAAATGCTGGGAAACGGTGGACTGCGCCAGGTCGAGATGTTCGACGACCTCGCGACAGCAGCAGGAACGGGTTGCGGAAAGGTGTTTGAGAATTTCGATCCGCGCTGGATGCGAAAGGGCCGCGAGCCGGACAGCGACAGCGCGGCTATCCGGCATGCAGTTGGCCGGCGTGCAGTCGGCCGGCGGGCGTTCATCTGCCGCGCGGCTTCGGTCCGTTACGAGGGGGGATTCGGTCATCGTCCATCGGCGATAAACGATGACTGGCCCTGCCGCAAGCTATCCTGATGGGCAGAACGGCTATTCGGCCTTGACTGGCGCCGTCGTCATCTGGTCGCCCATTGCCTTGAGATCGGCGGGCTCGCCTTCCTTCGATTTCTCCGGCACCTTGAACACCTGCCCCGGCCAGATTCGGTTCGGATTGCTGATCTGGTCCTGGTTGGCGAGATAGATGGTCGAGTAGCGCATGCCCTGGCCATAGACCCGCCGCGAAATCCGCCACAGCGTGTCATGGCGGCGGATGATGACTGCGCCATCGGCATGTTCGAGCTTTGGCGCCACGGCCTCGGGCGTTTCGCCCGGAGGCGTTGCGACAGCCGTTTCGGCCGGGGCCTCGGTTGCAGGAGTGGGGACAGTTGCGGGCGTTTCGGTGGCCGTTGCCGGTGCGCCTTCGGTCGCCGGAGCATTCGGCTCGGCTGGTTTTATCCCGGCAGGCTTCTGCTCGGCCGGCGCCACGGCCGCAACCGCCTCACCAGGCTCGCGCTCGAACGGCACAGCCGCACGGGCAACCACCGTCACGCCGTCGGCATCGAGCGCATCGACGTGGATGGTGTAGGTGCCGACCGGGATGTCGCGTGTCGCTTCGACCAGGAAGTGGCGGTCGGGCGAGGTCTTCGCGTCACCGAGCAGGATATCGTTGGCATACGCACGCACCTTGCGGCCGGGATCGGCGACGCCGGCAACGAAAATCTTGTTGCCGTCGATTTCGACAGCTTCGACGACGATCTTCCGCTCCGCCGCGGAAGTAGCGGGCGCTGCCGGTGTGGCGGGCGCTGCCGGAGCCGGCGCGGCTTCAACAGCGGCCGGCGCGGCAGGAGCAGACGCTGCTGGAACGTCAGCCGCCGGGGCGGCTGGCGCCGGCGCTGCGGCAGCCGGCAATTCGGTGCCCGTGGCGGGTGGCTGAACGGCCGCCTGTTCGCCGACAGGCGGCGAGGTGTCAGATTTCGCCTGAGGGGCCGGAACAGTGAGCAGTTCGGACGGCTTGCCCGGCTCCTCGACCATTGCCAGCACCTGGCCGGTGGAATTCTGGGGGATCGAAACGACGGCGGTCTGCGCCGAGGCGGTCACGACATTGCCAGCCGTCGAGCGCAGTGTGATCGTGTAGTCGCCGGGCTTCAGCGGATCGTCGAGAATAATGGCAAAGGCGCCGTCGGGACCGGCGACCGTCGAGCCGAGCACAGCCGAACCGTTGAGAATCTCGACCTTGGCGTTGGGCGCCGCATTGCCGGCGACGACGATCGAGCCGTTGCTTTCGACGCGCACGATGTCGAAGGTCGGCACGATTGCACCTGCTGTGGCCGGCGCGGCGGGCGCTGCCGCATCGGTGGACGCGGCAGACGCAGGCGGCAGCCGGTCCTCGGTCGCCGGAGCGGCCGGTTTCGAAGCCGGCGGCGTCAGCGCCGCGACCTCCGCAGGCCGGGTAGAATTGAGATACGGGTCGAGTGCGCCCGATACATAGGCGGTTCCCGCTGCTGCGACAGAGCCGCCAGCCGCGAACAAAAACGCCTTCAATGGATTAATTGCCATGTTTCCCTGCCCCTTAGCCACCTAATTTCGGTCTAGCCTGTTTTGCCAAAGCCGACAAGAAAAAGCCCGCCCCGGGGCTTGACCATGCCTATAGTCCCTATCACCAATCATAACATGAACACGATTCGATCTGTCTGCGTCTATTGCGGCTCGTCCCCGGGCCGAGATGAGACCTATATCAAGGCCGGACACCTGCTTGGCCGCTCGATCGGCAAGTCCGGCCTGCGTCTGATTTATGGCGGCGGCACTAAAGGGATCATGGGTGCCGTCGCTGAAGGGGCATTAAAGGCCGGTGGCAAGGTAACCGGCATAATTCCACGCTTTCTGATCAACCGGGAGGCGACCGAAACCGCGCTTAACCGGCTCGACGAGCTCGTCATCACCGACAACATGCACGAGCGCAAGCACAGGATGTTTGAGAAATCCGACGCCTTTGTGGCGTTGCCCGGCGGCATCGGCACGGTCGAGGAGATCGTCGAGATCATGACTTGGGCGCAGCTCGGCCATCACCGCAAGCCGATCGTCTTCGGCAACGTCGGAGGGTTCTGGGATCCGATGCTGGCGTTGCTCGACCACATGGCAACGGAGGGCTTCATCCACACGGCGCAACGGGTCAAGCCGCTGGTGGTCGAGGATCCGGAAGCAATCGTCGCCGCTATCATGGTGGCGGGATCCTCCGTCGATGCACCGACGGAGGGTGTGCAGTCGGTGATTGATAAGATGTAGAGTGAATGGTGAATGGTGAATGGTGAATGGTGAATGGTGAATGGTGAATGGTGAATGGTGAGGTAGAAGACTTTCCAAACCGGCGCCTGTCCATTCACTATTCACTCCTTGCCTACTGCCTTCCTCAAGTCTCCGATGACCGCACGCTTGTCCTGACGCCGCCAGGCGAGATGGATCGAGACGGTGCGTTCAAACCACGGCAGATCGCGAAACACGGTCTGAGGCGGCGCGGCACTCCGCAGGCTGGCCTGCACCGTCGCCAGCCCAAGCCCGGCGCTGACCAGGCCCAACGACGTCAACGGATCGGTCGTCTCATAGGCAATGTCGGGCAGGAAGCCCGCCTTCGCGCAGGCGGCGAGAAATTGGCTGCGGTTGGTGTCGTCAGGCTGGCGCACCACCGTGATCCAGGTGCGTCCGTCCAGTTGCTGCGGCAGTATCTCCGCGATTTCTGCCAATGGATCGCCTTCCGGCATCGCCAGAACCAGCGGCTCGCGCATAATGAGCATGGCGGCGATGTCGGGATCGTCGGCAGGAGGAGGCGTGTAGACGAGGCCCAGATCGAGCGATCGTTCGCGCAGCGCTTCGATCTGGGCGGCGGAACGCTGATCCTTCAGTTGAAGATGAAATTCGGGCCGGTCGCGGCGAAACTGGCGCAGCATCCGAGCGACAAGCCCGGCATGGACCGCACCTTCCACATAACCGATGGCGAGACGGCCGACCGTACCGCTGGCGAGATTGCGGCCGAGCTCCTCCAGCCGTCTTGCATGGGCCAGCAGCGCACGCGCCTCGGCAAGAAAAGCGCGGCCCTCGGCATTGAGATGAACACGCTGCCTCGCCCTCTCGAACAGTGCGACGCCCAGCTGCTCCTCCAGCTGAATGATCTGACGGCTGAGCGGCGACTGCGAGATGTGCAGCAATTCGGCGGCACGCCCGACGTTGCCGGTTTCGGCCACCGTGATGAAATAGCGAAGCTGGCGCAGGTCGAACATTGTTGCTTCGATGCTCAAGTCCCGTGAGGTCTCAAATTTAGCCTAATCAGTCTTGGACTGTCTGGCCAGCAGAAGCGAATATTTCCGCCATTCCAACGGCCAACATCAGGAGATTCCGATGCAGTTCTTTGCCCTTCTTGCGCGCAACACCGAAAAGTTCACCGACGCCGATTTCGCGCCGCTGCTGCCTGGCGAGGCCGAGCAGCGCCGCACGCTCTATGCCGAAGGCGCCGTGCGTCAGGTGTGGAATCGGGGCGACATTCCCGGCAGCGGCATGATGTTCGAAGCCGGCAGCGATGTCGATGTGCGCCACCATCTTGCAACTTTACCGCTGGTCAAGGCCGGCATGATGGATATTGCCGCCGTCGTGCCGCTGCAGCCATATCCCGGCTTCGGGCCGAAGCGCTGAGCGCTCGTGAAAGACGCGGCTGCCGGCATTAAGACCGGCCAGCCGCCTTTCTTCGTTACGCGGCTCGAGCTGATGCGGAAACGGTCTTGCGCGCCGAAGAAAACATCGACCAGGAGTACATCGCCAGTGCCGCCCAGATCAGCCCGAAGGCTATGGCCTGAACACTGCCGAAAGGTTCGCCGAAAATCAGCACCGCGATCAAAAAGACGATCGTCGGCGCGATATATTGCATGATGCCGATGGTGGAGAGGCGCAGCAGCCTGGCGCCGAACGCAAACAACAGCAGAGGCACGGCGGTGACCGGACCGCAGCCGATCAGCAAGGCGGTGTCGTTCAGCGAGCTCGAGACGAAATGATCCTGTCCTGTGGCGATCAGGAAGATGATGTAGCCGAGTGCCGGCACCGACAGCAGCAGCACTTCAAGCAGGAAGCCCTGGCTCGGGCCGATTGGCAGCGTCTTGCGGAAGAAGCCATAGGCGGCAAAGGAAAAGGCCAGCACCAGCGACACCCAGGGCAGTTTGCCAGCGTCGATGGTCAGCACCGCGACCGCGATTGCCGCCAGCACCACCGCCGCGATCTGCAGACGGTCGAGCCGCTCGCCGAGGAGCAGCGCGCCGACAACGACGCTGACCAGCGGGTTGATGTAATAGCCGAGCGCGGTCTCGATGGTGCGGTCGACCGCGATCGCCCAGACATAGATGCCCCAGTTGACCGAGATCAGCGCCGCCGTCAGCACCGCCATCGAAATGATGCGCGGCGAACGAACTGCCGCTTTGAAATCGGCAGTGCGACCGGCCCAGACCAGGACCGCGGCCGCGATCGGCACCGACCAGACGATGCGGTGGGCGATAACTTCGGCCAGCGGCAGATGCGCGACAGCCTTCATGTAGAAGGGCAGCAGCCCCCAAAGCAGGTAGGCGCCGAGCGCCAGCAGGAAGCCGCGACGAGCTTTGGTGTCGGCCTCGATGTGAAGTGCTTGGGTAGTCATGGCCCAAGGCTATGCGCCAGCGGCTTGCCCAAAACCATCGCAAATTGCTGATGGATCAATGGAGTCTTGCTGATGGTTCAACACGACCGCTAAACGTCGAACAATTGCCGCTGTCTGCGAGAGTGATTGCAGGCCCGGCACGACACGGTCTCAAGGCGGAGCAGGCTTCTCCTTGAGTTCGAAAAAGACGTTGTCGGGCGAACCTTCATCGTGCCTAAAGCCCGTCAGTTCCGCCGCAAGATCGAGGGGAAGGTCAAAAACAAGATCGACCTCTGTACCTTTGCTATCTTCTTCATCCTGCTTTGAAAAACACTGTTGCTTCAGCGCTTCGAAAGACGCAGGGAGATCACCCGTGACATGCAAGTCCCGCACGGTCTTGTCGCCGCTGTGCCAGACTTTCCAGATGTTCCTTCCGTCGCGCCAGAGCTCGGCGCGCGCGAACATTACATGCTCTTCTATGTGCGCGATCACGATTTCCCGCTCTTGCGAAATCGCGGCCAGATATTGCTGAGGCGGGTTCGGAAAGCTGCAGGGATCGAGGATGATGATCGCCCAGTTCTTTTCGCTGGCATAGGCGTTCACAGGCGCTTCGAAAATCTCCGATGGATCGCCAATCTCGCGTCCGAACAACGCCGCAGCTTCCTTTATCCCGTAACCGCGAAAGCCCAGCCAACTTATCGAAAAGCCCATTTCTTACTCCGCCGCCGCCAAGCCCGCCATGTCGCGGTTCTTCATCAGCTTATAGACGATCGAATCCATCAGCGCCTGGAAGGAAGCATCGATGATGTTTTCGGAGACGCCGACCGTCCACCAGCGCGCACCGGTGCCGTCATGCGATTCAATCAGCACGCGGGTGATCGCCTCGGTGCCGCCGTTGAGGATACGCACCTTGAAGTCGGCCAGTTCGAGATCGGCGATCTCGCTCTGGAATTTGCCGAGATCCTTGCGCAGCGCAATGTCGAGCGCGTTGACCGGGCCGTGGCCTTCGGCCACCGACATCTTCTCCTCGCCCTCGACCAGCACTTTCACGATCGCCTCCGAGACCGTCTTCAGCTGGCCGTTGGCGTCGAACCGGCGCTCGACCATGCAGCGGAAAGAAGTGACGCGGAAGAATTCCGGCAGGCCGTGCAGCATCTTGCGCGCCAAAAGCTCAAAGCTGGCGTCGGCACCTTCGTAGGCATAGCCCTCGGCCTCGCGCTCCTTGACCACGGCGATCAGCGCGTCGAGGCGATCGTCGTCCCGGGGCATGTCGATGCCACGCCGTTTCAGCTCAGCCAGGAAATTGGCCTTGCCGCCCTGGTCCGAAACCATGACGCGGCGGCGGTTGCCGACGGTCTCTGGCGGCACATGCTCGTAGGTCGCCGGCTCCTTTGCCAGCGCCGAGGCATGGATGCCGGCCTTGGTAGCAAAAGCGGAGGCGCCGACATAGGGCGCCTGCGCTTCGGGCGCACGGTTCAGCAACTCGTCGAAGGCGCGGGACAGGCGCGATATACCGGTCAACGCCTCTGCCGAAATGCCTGTAGCAAAACGGTGGGAAAAGGCCGGCTTCAACGCCAATGTCGGCACGATCGAAATCAGGTTGGCGTTGCCGCAGCGCTCGCCGATGCCATTCAGCGTGCCCTGGATCTGGCGGACGCCGGCCTCCACGGCGGCAAGCGAATTCGCCACCGCCTGGCCGGTGTCATCATGGGCGTGGATGCCGAGATGGTCGCCCGGTATGCCAGCGGCGATCACCTTTTCGACGATGGCGCGCACCTCGGAGGGCTGCGTGCCGCCATTGGTGTCGCACAGCACCACCCAGCGCGCGCCGGCATCGTAGGCCGTCCTGGCGCAGGCCAGCGCATAATCGGGGTTGGCCTTGAAGCCGTCGAAGAAATGCTCGCAGTCGACCATCGCCTCCTTGCCAGTAGTGAGCGCCGCCTCGACCGAGGCCTTGATCGCCTCGAGGTTCTCCTCATTGGTGCAGCCGAGCGCGACGCGGACATGGTAGTCCCAACTCTTGGCGACGAAACAGATGGCGTCCGACTTCGACTGGACCAGCGCGGCAAGCCCAGGATCGTTCGAGATCGACACTCCTGCCCGTTTGGTCATGCCAAAGGCAACGAACTTGGCATCGGCCGTGCGACGCTCGGCAAAGAAGGCGGTGTCGGTTGGATTGGCGCCGGGGTAGCCACCCTCGACGTAGTCGATGCCGAACTCGTCGAGCAGCTTGGCGATGGCGATCTTGTCCTCGACGGAGAAGTCGATACCCGGCGTCTGCTGACCATCGCGCAGCGTGGTGTCGAACAGATAAAGGCGCTCGCGAGCCATGGTCATTTCCCGGCAAACATGTCCGTTGCGCGGATCAGCCTGTCGAGGATGCCCGGCTCCGAATAGGCGTGGCCGGCGCCTTCGATCAGATGGAAATCCGCTTTCGGCCACGCCTTGTGCAGCGCCCAGGCGTAGCACGCCGGGCACGGCATGTCGTAGCGGCCGTGAACGATGGTACCCGGGATATCCTTAAGCTTCCATGCATCGCGCAGCAGCTGTCCCTCTTCCAGCCAGCCGGCATGGACGAAATAGTGGTTCTCGATGCGGGCGAAAGCCAAGGCATAATCATCCTGGCCGAAGGGACCGCTGGTTTCGGGTTCCGGCAGCAGCGTGATCGTCTCGCCCTCCCACAGGCTCCAGGCGCGGGCGGCCTCGACCTGCGCCACAGGATCGCTGCCGACCAGCCGTTTGCGGTAGGCGGCCATCATGTCGCCGCGCTCGGCCTCCGGGATCGGCGCCAGAAACCGCTCCCACTTGTCGGGGAACATCTCCGACACGCCGAACTGGTAGTACCATTCGAGTTCGGCGCGGGTCAGCGTGTAGATGCCGCGCACGACCAGTTCGCTGACCCGCTCGGGGTGGGTCTCGGCAAAGGCCAGCGCCAGCGTCGAACCCCACGAACCGCCGAACACCAGCCATTTGTCGAAGCCGCACATTTTTCGCAGGCGCTCGATGTCGGCGACCAGGTGCCAGGTGGTGTTGGCTTCAAGCGAGGCATTAGGCGTCGATTTTCCGCAGCCGCGCTGGTCGAACAGGATGACATCGTACAGCTTCGGATCGAACAGCCGCCGGTGCTTTGGCGAAATGGTGCCGCCCGGCCCGCCATGCAGGAAGACAGCCGGCTTGGCCCCTCTGGTGCCGGAGCGCTCCCAATAGACCTGATGGCCGTCGCCAACGTCGAGCATGCCGGACTCGAAAGCCTCGATCTCGGGATAGAGGGTACGGAATTCGCTGCTCATAATTTCAGGCCCTGCTGCGGCCAGTTGGCCGTCTCGTGATCGGGATGCTGGAAGGAGATGATGGATTCCTGTCGCGCGTAGAAATCCGGGTCGTCATGGATCGGCGCGTCGAAGATCGTCTCGACCCAAGGCAGCCTGGCGGCGTAGTTAACCTGGATCTGCGGCGCCAGATCGGAGCGGTCGTCGAAGGCGCCGATGGCGATCTCCAGCGCGCCGGGCTGGCGGTAGGTCAGCGGTGTGCCGCAGCGGGCGCAGAAGCCGCGATCGATGTTGACCGACGACTGAAAGTAACTCGGCTCCTCGCGCACCCATTCGACGCCGTCGCTCGGCACTGTCACCAGCGCGCCGAAAAACGACCCGAACTGTTTCTGGCACATGCGGCAATGACAAATGGACGGGCGGCCGAGCGCCCCGTGGATGCGAAAGCGCACGGCGCCGCACTGGCAGCCGCCGGTACGAACGGTTTCGGTCATGATTTTTCCTCCGGCGGCCATTGTTCGGTGTCGTGGTCGGGATGTTGGTAGGAGACGAGATCGGCGAGATAGGAGGCCGACGAGACGTCGGCCATCGTTTCCTCACCTGGCAATTCGTGGACGTGATCCACGTACGGGAGCTTGGCTTCGACACCCCATTGGATGGTCGGCGCAATCTCCTCGGGGTGGTCGAATGTGGCGATGGCGAGGGCCACCCCGTCGGGCGCTTCGAAGGTCAGCGGCGTGCCGCATTCGGCACAGAAACCGCGCAAAGCCGCGTTGGACGAGCGGAAGCGTTTGGGCTCACCGCGCGTCCAGTCCAGCCTTGCGCCGCGCACCGAGACCAGCGGCAGGTAGAAATTGCCGCTCGCCTTCTGGCACATGCGGCAATGGCATACGGAAGCATCGCCGAGAGCTCCTTCGACGCGGAAGCGCACCGCGCCGCACTGGCAGCCGCCTGTATAGACTGGTCTGTTGTCGAGGCTCATCGCGCACTACTCCGGGGCATGGCAAACCGCCTCGACATTGTTGCCGTCGGGATCGAAAACAAAAGCGCCATAATAGTTCGGATGGTAGTGCGGGCGCAGGCCCGGCCGGCCATTGTCCTTGCCGCCGGCGGCAATCGCCGCGGCGTGAAAGGCATCGACCTCGGCGCGGCTGCGAGCCGTGAAGGCGACATGCTGATGATCCTTCGGCTTGTCCTTGCCGGCATGCAGCCAAAACACTGGCCGGTCGCGGCCGTAGCCGCCGACCTTGGCGCCGCCGGTATATTCCTGCGGCACCATGTAGAGCAGCGAGGCGCCGAGCGGCGCCATCGCCTTGTCGTAAAAAGCCTTCGACGCGTCGAAATCCGAAACGGTGATGCCGAGATGATCGATCATCTTTTTACCTCCCAGGTGGTGATGCGTTCGCCGGTGACGGGGTCCTTGCCGTCCTTCAACTGGATGCCTTGCGTCAGCAACTCGTCGCGGATGCGATCGGCCTCGGCCCAGTTCTTGGCGGCGATCAGCGCGAGGCGTTTGGCGATCGCCTTGGCAATGGCGTCTTCATCCACCTTGGCTGTTGCGATGTCGAAGCCGAGGAACAGAAGCGATGCCTTCAGTGAAGCGGCAGCATCGTTGTCTTCGGCGGCTGCGTTGCCGCTACCTGCGTTGAAATCAACAGCATCACCAGCCAACTGCGTCAGCAACTGGAATGCGGCGTAGGTGGCAAGGTCATCCGACAGCGCTTCGATCACATCCGCCGGCACCGGCTTTGCCGTCGGCGGCGCCAGATCGGCCGCCCGCTTCCATTTGCGCAGCGTATTCTCCGCCTCTTCCAGCTTGCGCACGGAAAAGTCGATCGGCTCGCGATAGTGCGTCATCAGCATCGCCAGCCTGAGCACCTCGCCCGGCCATTTGCGGCCGCCAAAGGTATCCGTCTCCAGCAATTCGGTGATCGAATAGAAATTGCCCAGGCTCTTGGACATCTTCTGGCCCTCGACCTGCAGGAAACCGTTGTGCATCCAAATCTTGGCCATCGTTTCGGTGCCGTGGGCGCAACGCGATTGCGCGATCTCGTTCTCGTGGTGCGGAAAGATCAGGTCGAGACCACCGCCATGGATATCGAACACCTCGCCGAGATAGGCGGCCGACATCGCCGAGCACTCGATGTGCCAGCCCGGCCGACCCCTGCCCCACGGGCTGTCCCAGCCCGGCTCCTCGGGCGAAGACAATTTCCACAGCACGAAATCCTGCGGGTTCTTCTTGTGCTCATCGACGGCGACGCGGGCGCCGGCCTGCTGCTCATCGAGATTGCGCTTCGACAACTGCCCATAATCCGGCATGGAAGCGGTGTCGAACAAGACTTCTCCAGCCGCGACATAGGCATGGCCGCGTTCGATCAAGCGTTGAATCAAGAAGATCATGTCGACCTTGCCGTCGGGCCTGGGCTCGACGAACTCGGTGGCGCGCGGCTCGACCGTCGGTTCCAGGCAACCGAGCGCCGCAACGTCCTTGTGGAACTGACCGGCGGTCTTTTCGGTGACCCGCCTGATCGCTTCGTTCAGCGACAGCTTGCCCGATGCAATTTCGCCGCCGAAATCGCGCAGCGCGCGAGCGTTGATCTTGTCGTCGACGTCCGTAATGTTGCGGACGTAAGTGACGTGCGCTTGCCCGTAGAGATGGCGCAGCAAGCGGAACAGCACGTCGAAGACGATCACCGGCCGCGCATTGCCGATATGGGCGAAGTCATAGACCGTCGGGCCGCAGACATACATGCGCACGTTGCGCGGATCGATCGGGAAGAAATCCTCCTTGCTCCGCGTTAGCGTGTTGTAGAGGCGCAGGCTCTTCGATGCGTCAGACATACGTGCGTTCCCGGTGTGTTACTTTGGCATGACCTTTTGGGATCGTGCCTGGATGGAGTCGGTTACGCCGAGGCGCGAATCGGCTCCAGCCTGCTGGCCGGGGCGTTTGTCCAATCTGGGAGGAGATGAGGCGAAAACGTCCAGGACCAGCGCGAGGCTAGCCAATAATGCAAATGCCACAAATGGCGAAAGACGTTCTCATGGCCGGCTTTATCGCCTTGCCCGGTGTTGCCGTCAAGTCGCTACCTTCGCCAAAAATATCGTTGGCTCACAGGAATTGAGCCACTGAAACATTTTATTAAACAGGTCGGCACTGTGATGAAACATTCGCCGGCTAGATCAGCAAGCGTCACGATTTGGTCGGATTCGGCCAGCAAACGCAGACACGAAGACGTTACCAGGGAAGAGAACAATGCCTAAGCAAGAATCCAACCGCGCCAAGCAACCGGCGCTCGCCAGCCATTACCGGGCGATCGGCCCGGCAGCAATCGTCGCAGCTCTTCTGCACACCGCGAAGAAGAAGAAGCCGGCGCAAAAAATCGTTTCGCCGCGCGCTGCCTGAGAATGCCGTCGAGAAAGATTGAGGCGCTCACGGCGAACCAGTAATAGTAGCTTTTGCTAAAATAAACTCATCTGACTGTCGTTCGCGCCGGACTTCCGGCGCTTGACCTTGTCGGGCTCAAGCTCGACGACGCCCTTCTCCTGAATCTTCGGCCCGGTATTGGCGACCTTGTTGACGAGGTCGGAAATCGGGATCGCTTCGAAGAAATCGAGCTGGGCGGGTCTCAGCAGATCGGCCACGTCGCGCGGCTCGAGCGTGCGGCAATCCAGCCAGCGCGCGAAATCTTCGGGATGGATCACCACCGGCATGCGGTCGTGGATATGGGCAGTGTCGGCATTGGCGTGGGCGGTCAGAATGGCGCCGGTGTCCATTTCCGAGCCGCCCGGCTCGGCATAGGTCTCAATCAGCCCGGCGAAGGCGACAAGCCCGCCACCCCTTGGCCGCACCCAATAGGGCTGCCCTCTTCTGCCACCGGTTTGGTGCCATTCGTAGAATCCCGAAGCCGGTACCAGGGCGCGCCGATGGCGCATGGCAGCGCGAAACGACGCCTTTTCCGAAGCCCCCTCAGAACGCGCGTTGAACAGCAGCGGGAAGTTACGCGTATCCTTGACCCAGGCCGGGATCAGGCCCCAGCGCACCAGCATCGAGCGGCGGTCGGGCAGGTTCGAGCCCGGCGCCTGTGGCAATCCGGCGAACGCCATCAGCACCGGCTGCGTCGGCGCGATGTTGTAGCGGGCCGGAAACTCCTCAAGTTCCGCTAGGCTGAGAAAGGCGGCGGTCTGGTCCGGAGTGGCCGTCAAAGCAAAGCGTCCGCACATGAATTCAGCTCTCGAATTGGTGGCATGTGAAAGTGGCCATGGAATCCGCCTTTCGCAACCGCTAAAGCTGTTCGCCGGCGGCCGGTCCACAACGGGCTATGCCAATCGAGCGATCCGAAGCCCATGGAAGCACGCAAGATCATTCCGGCAGTCTCGGTCTGCGTCGTGCGCGAGAACACGGTGCTGCTGGTCAAGCGGGCCAGGCCGCCCTCGCAAGGTCTCCATGCCTTTCCCGGCGGCAAGGTCGAAGCCGGCGAGACGCTGGAACAGGCAGCACGGCGCGAATTGCTGGAAGAGACCGGATTGCAGGCGCGCAGCTACCGGCCGCTGCGGGAAATCCACATCGACGGCAGCGGCGACGGGCATCCGGTCGACTACTGGCTGACGGTGTTTGGGGCCGAGTATGCTGGCGGCGAGGCGGTGGCCAGCGACGACGCCGAGACCGCGGCTTTCTATACGCTGCCCGAAATGACAGCGATGCCGCTCGCCGATGCAGTGTTTGAAATTGCCGACGATCTACTCGGTCCCGACAAAGACGGCGAGATCTGAGCCAAAGAATCGCCTTGCAGGCGACAAATTGTTTCAGCACAAGGACCCATGAGCCGCACGTCTTCGTTTCTCGCCGCATGCCTCGCCGTCAGTGTGGTTGTCGGTGCGCGCCCGGCGATTGCCGCCGAAGCACCGTTCGAGCCCGGGCTGATGCGGCTGGCGGAAGTGCTCGGCTCGCTGCATTTCCTGCGTAATCTGTGTGGCGAGAAGGGCGATCGGTGGCGAGCCGAGATGGAAAAACTGATCGCATCGGAAAATCCGACCCCGGAGCGGCGCGCCCGCTTCATCGCCAGCTTCAACCGCGGTTACCGGTCGTTCGGCGGCACTTATACGCAATGCACCGCCTCGGCGACGGAAGCCATCAGCCGCTACATGAAGGAAGGCGAGACGCTGTCTCGCGACATCGCCTCGCGCTACGGAAACTGACGGCGGCAGCCGCTTTGCGGAAAAGCCGCATCAAGGGTCGGCGCCGTTGCGGCGGACGCGTTCGACGCTTCTCCGCTTGCCTCGAGTGAGGTCTTGGTGCAAACCTGATGTTGCACTTTTGCAACTATGTTAATGAAACGTTAGCGCGCAGATGTGAAATTAACTCAAACTGAAGGTTTCCGTCCCCTTGGCCTGCCTAATCGGCTAAGTTTGAAACGGATCGGACGCAGGTTTGCTGGACGCGACGGAATTTGTAGACGACGACCAAAAAAATGTCGCATTTACAAATACTTACTGCGCCTGCGTGTAAAGGGACAACTCAAGCTTGATCCCTGTCCAACGGATCACCGCTTGAAAGGGTGGACATCGCAATGGAACATGGCGTCAACGACATCGACGCGCTGGTCAGGGAAGAAAAGCGCCTGACCGCCGTGGAAAGCCACAGCGAAGCCTGGGCAGAAGGATTGTCGGCCGGGATCGAGCCGGAAATCATCGCCGAGGCAGCCCTCGAAACGGCATTCGGCGAAATGCTGCGCACCAATGGCGAGACCTCGGCGCTTGCCCTGCTCGATCGCATGCGTGAAAAGGTGATTGCCGGGGCCTTCGAGCCCGAAAGACTGCGGCACTGACCCCGGTTCTTTGACGACGGCGCGCCGCCGGACATCATGTCCGGGCACATGGATGGGCTGGAACCAGGGAGTAGCAGGCGGTGAATTTTTCGATATCAGGCAAGCCGCGCGGCCTGGTCCTCAGCATTTGGTTCACCGCTTCCTGCGCGATGATTCCTTCTGCACTGTTTCTTGCAAGCAGTCCCTCTCAGGCCCTCAGCGAGATCAAGCGCGAAGACCTTCCCTCACCGGTCACGCCGCCGCCCGACGCTGACATGTCGCCGCCCGGAAGTACCGTGCCGATGCCCGGCCCGCTCGGCACGACGCCACCACCGGCCAGCCAGCCGACGCCATCCGACGAGCCGGAACAAACCGAACCGAAAGGGCCGGCCAACGATGGCGGCATGGCCAATCCGCATGTCGATCCGGACGCGCCCGTGCCCGAAGTCGTCTACGACCTGGCCAAGTTGCCGGAACCGGTCAGGCGCATGCACGATCTGATAGTCGAGGCCTGCAAAAGCGGCGACATCGAAAAACTTCGGCCGCTGATCGGCAAGGGCGACACGATGACCCAATTGTCGCTGGGGGACATCGAGGGCGACCCGATCGCCTTCCTGAAGGGCCTTTCGGGCGATACGGAAGGCCAGGAGATCCTCGCCATCCTGGAAGAAGTGCTCAGTGCCGGTTTTGTCCATGTCGATGCCGGCACGCCGCAGGATCTCTATGTCTGGCCCTATTTCTTCGCCCTGCCACTGGACAAGCTCGACGCCAGACAACGGGTCGAGCTGTTCAAGATCGTCACCGCCAGCGACTATGACGACATGAAGCAGTTCGGTGCCTACATTTTCTACCGCGTCGGCATCACGCCGACCGGACAATGGACGTTCTTCGTCGCCGGCGACTAGCGCGCCAGCGCCTCGGAAAATTCCACCGCCCTGCCCTGGCTTGGCGTGACGATCTCGCCTTCCCACATCACGCGCCGGCCGCGCACGATGGTGCCGACGGGCCAGCCGGTCACCTGCCTACCGTCATAAGGCGTCCAGCCGGCCTTGGAGCCTTGCTGGGCGTTGGCGATGGTGTCGCGGCGCTTCAGATCGACGATGGTCAGATCGGCATCGTAGCCGGCGGCAATACGGCCTTTCCTGGCGATGCCGAAAATACGCTGCGGGCCGTGGCTGGTCAGGTCGACAAAGCGCTGCAACGTCAGCCGGCCGGCGTTGACATGATCCAACATGATCGGCACCAACGTCTGCACCCCGGTCATGCCGGACGGCGACGCCGGATAAGGCTTTGCCTTCTCGGCCAGCGTGTGCGGCGCATGGTCGGAGCCGAGCACATCAACGATGCCTTGCGCAACGCCGTACCAGACCCCGTCGCGATGGCGCGTGGCGCGCACCGGCGGGTTCATCTGGATCAGGGTGCCCAACTGCGCATAATCGTCGGCGCTCAGCGTCAGATGATGCGGCGTCGCCTCGCAGGTCGCGACATCCTTGTGCTGTTCGAGGAAGCCTATCTCCTCGGCGGTCGAGATGTGCAGCACATGGATCCGGGCGCTGACCTGGCGCGCGATTCGCACAAGGCGCTCCGTGCAGCGCAACGCAGCGATCTCGTCGCGCCACACCGGATGTGAGGACGGATCGCCCGCGATGCGCTCGCCAAGCCGCTCGCGCAGCCGGAACTCGTCCTCGGAGTGAAAGGCGGCGCGGCGGCGTGTGTTCCTCAGGATCGAGGCAACGCCTTCGTCGTCCTCGACCAGCAGGTCGCCGGTGGACGAGCCCATGAAAACTTTTATGCCGGCCGCACCAGGCAGCCGCTCGAGATCGCCAGCGTCTTTTGCATTGTCGCGGGTCCCGCCAACCCAGAAGGCAAAGTCGCAATGCATGCGGCCGGTGGCACGCCGCACCTTGTCGGCAAGGGTTGCCTCACTGGTGGTCAGCGGATTGGTGTTCGGCATCTCGAAGACGGCGGTGACGCCGCCGAGCACCGCTGCCCGCGAGCCCGTCTCCAGATCTTCCTTGTGCTCCAGGCCCGGCTCGCGGAAATGCACCTGGCTGTCGACGACGCCCGGCAGGATGTGCAGCCCGCGGCAGTCGATCGTCTCACCGGCCGACGCCTGGCGGAGGTCGCCGATCGCAGCGATGCGCCCACCATTGATGCCGACGTCGCGAAAACCCTGGCCGTCGTGATTGACCACGGTGCCGCCTGTCAGGATGAGATCGTAGAGGGGGGCCATACGGATCCGGTCTCTTGCGGGGGGAGTGCCAGCGGCTTACGTAATGGCCGATAGTTTTGCAAGATCAGGCTCGTTTTCCCACCATGCCCTTTGCCCCGCTCAGAGATCGCGCACTCGTTTCCGTGTCCGGGCCGGATGCCGAGCACTTTTTACAGAACATCCTGACCACCGACCTCGACGTGCTCGGCAGCAGCGAAGCAAAGCCCGGCGCGCTGCTAACGCCGCAAGGCAAGATCCTTTTCGACTTCCTGATCTCGCGCGCCGGCGAAAATGCTTTCCGACTTGAATGCCGTACCGAGACCGCCGATGATTTCATGCGCCGGCTGACGCTCTACAAATTGCGCGCCAAAGTCGAAATTGCCAAGCTGGATCAGCCGGTTGTGGCCGTCGCATGGGGAAGCGATTCAACCACTTCGCAATTTGAATCAGCACCGTTTGCTGATGCGCGGTTTGTCGATACTGCCGTCAAGCGCTTCTACGATGACACCGCAGATGGCGGCGACCTTGCCGCATGGCAAGCCTTTCGCATCGCCCATGGCATTGCCGAAAGCGGTGCGGACTACCAGCTCGGCGACGCTTTTCCGCATGACGTGTTGCTCGACGAGATCGGCGGTGTCGGCTTCAAGAAGGGCTGCTACGTCGGCCAGGAGGTCGTCTCGCGCATGCAGCATCGCGGCACTGCCAGGCGTCGGGTGTTGATTGTCTCGGCCGAACGCACCCTGCCCACTTCGCGCGCAGAGTTGACCGTGGAGGGGCGACCGGTCGGGCAGCTTGGCTCGACCGCGGCCAGGACAGGCCTTGCCATTGCCCGCATCGACCGGGTCAAGGCAGCGCTCGACGCCGGCCTGCCGATCCTTGCGGAGGACGTCGCCGTGTCGCTCGCTATCCCGTCCTGGGCGAAATTCAGCTTTCCGCGGGAAGCCATCGGCGCGGAGGACGCCTGATGGCTGCCGATCGCGCCGGGGCGCCGCCGCGCGCCTGGCAGCGCATGCTGTCCGGCCGACGGCTCGATCTGCTCGATCCCTCGCCGCTCGACATCGAGATCTCCGATATTGCCCATGGCCTTGCCCGCGTCGCACGCTGGAACGGCCAGACCAGAGGCGAGCACGCCTTTTCTGTCGCCCAGCATTCGCTGCTGGTCGAAACGCTTGTCGGCGAGCTGATGCCGGATGCCGACGCCGACGCGCGGTTGGCGGCGCTGCTGCACGACGCGCCGGAATATGTCATCGGCGACATGATCTCGCCGTTCAAATCCGTGATGGGCGGCAGCTACAGGGATTGCGAGATCAGGCTGCAGCGCGCCATCCATCTGCGCTTTTCACTGCCGGCCGAACTCGACGCGGGACTGCGCAAGGAGATCAAGCGAGCGGATCAGATCGCCGCTTATTTCGAAGCAACGCTGCTTGCGGGTTTTTCGACGGCAGAGGCGACGGAGTTCTTCGGCCGGCCGCGCGGCTTCAATGCCGAGCGCTTCGACGTCACGCCGCGCTCGGTGACTTGGGCGCAGAATGCCTTTCTCAAACGCTTTGCGGCGATCGAAAAGTCGCGACGCCAGACTGCCGTTCCAGCCGGCTGAAAACGGTAAATTAACCGGCAGGGACAACAGTGCCATGGTTAACCATGGTCCATAGGCTTGCCTCATGCCCGTTGCCGGTATCAAGGCTGGTTCGTCCGTCCGCCGACAGAGGGCCAAAGGCGTTGGTCAGCCGCAACCTATTGAAGACGAGCTGCGCGAACAGAACGAGCGTTTTTCGGCAGCGGTCGAGAACATGTCGCATGGCCTGTGCATGTTCGATGCCGATGAACGGATGATCATCTGCAACAGGAACTACATCAGTATCTTTCGCCTCGACGCCGAAGTGGTGCGGCCCGGCATCCGGTTTTTCGACATCCTCCAGCACAGCGTGGATATCGGCATCGCCTCGCAAAGCGCTGAGCAACTCTATGCCATCCGCAAGCCCTATATCGACCAGGCAAAACCTTCCACCTATGAGGAAACGCTTGCAGACGGGCGTATCGTCAACATTTCGCACCGGCCGCTGGCGTCAGGCGGTTGGGTATCGATCTACGAGGACATCACCGAGCAACGGCGCGCCGAGCAGGAGTTGAAGGAGCAGCACCGCCGTTTCGACGCGGCACTTGCCAACATGTCGCAAGGCCTTTTGATGTACGATGCGGATGGCAAGCTGATCGTGCGCAACGAACGTTTCCTGGAACTTTATCATGTCAGCCCGGCCGACTTCCCGCTTGGTATGAGCCACCGTGATGCGTTCAAGCGGCTGCTGGAACTGGGCATTTATACAAAGCTCGACCCCGACAGCGAAATCTCGCAAATCGAAGCCTGCCTGCGGGCGGGGAAAACACACGTAACGCATCGCCATCTCGCTGATGGCAGAACGCTGCTGGTTGCGCGCCGGCCGATGAGCGGCGGCGGCTGGGTCGCGACGTTCGACGACGTGACCGAGCGCAGGCGCGTGGAAGAGCGCATGACCCATCTTGCGCACCACGACACACTGACCAACCTGCCCAATCGCTCGATGCTTCGCGAACGGCTCGACCAAGCCCTGAGTGAGACGAGAGACGGATCGCTGGCGATATTCTCGCTCGACCTCGATCACTTCAAGGCAGTCAACGACACTTGGGGCCATCCTTCCGGCGACTGGCTGCTGAAATGCGTGGCCGAACGGCTGCAACGGTGCCTGCGCAATGAAACGGACGTTGTCTCCCGCTTCGGCGGCGACGAATTCGTCATCATCCAGTTCAATCTCAAAAGCCCGGGCGACGCGGAAAAGCTGGCCAAACGCATCGTCGAGATCATCGGAAAGCCGTTTCGCGACAAAAGACACGACATGCGTGTCGGCATCAGTCTCGGCATCGCGCTGTTTCCGAATGACGGCAAGGACGCCGACACTTTGCTGAAAAATGCCGATATGGCGCTCTATCGGGCAAAGAGCGAAGGGCGCAACCTGTACCGCTTCTTCGAACCAGCCATGGACGCGATGGTGCGGGCACGCCGGGCGCTCGAAATCGATCTCAGGGCAGCGCTGTCGCGCCGGGAATTCGAGCTGGATTTCCAGCCGATCATGAACATCGCCTCCGGCGAAATCGTCGGTGCCGAAGCCTTGATGCGCTGGCGTTCGCCGGTGCGCGGCCTGGTACGGCCGGACGACTTCATTCCGGCCGCCGAGGAGACCGGGCTGATCGTGCCGCTTGGAGAATGGGCGCTGCGAAAAGCCTGCACGACCGCGGCAGGCTGGGCGGCTTGGCGCATCGCCGTCAATGTCTCCGCCGTACAGATCAAAAGCGGTACCTTTGCCCGCAGCGTTATCTCGGCCCTGGCGTTCTCGGGCGTGCCGGCCAACCGGCTTGAACTGGAAATCACCGAAACGGTGCTGATGGACGAGAGCGATCTGGTGCTCAAGACACTCAGGCAGCTACGCGATCTGGGCGTCCGCATCGCGCTGGATGATTTCGGCACCGGCTATTCGTCGCTGGGCTACCTCAGGCGCTTTCCCGTCGACAAGATCAAGATCGATCGCTCTTTCACCCGTGACATCGACAGTCACGATACCGCGGCGATCGTGCGCACCATCATCGGGCTTGGCGCACAGCTGGGCATCACCGTCACCGCCGAAGGTGTCGAGACCGAAGCGCAGCTTGAATTCCTGCAAAAGGAGGGTTGTGTCGAGGCCCAGGGCTATTTGATCGGGGTGCCGTCAAAGGCGTCGGACATTAATCGGCTGCTGAAGTCGAGCGCGACGATCCGGCAGTCCGGCTAAGTGCGACAGTCTCGCGGAAGCGCGGGCAACCGGCTTAGATCTCCTTGGGATGACACTCGATCCGCGTGTTAATTCCTTGATAGAAGAAGGCGGCATTCAGCTGTGGCGAACCAGGAGGTTCCCAACGGGTCAGAGATGTCCGCTCAATGCCTCCACCATATCCTTGTTCGTCGCCACGGGAACGATCTCGAATTCGACCAGATCCGCCCATTCGATGACCCACCGCTGCAGGAGTGTGACGTCATCGGCCTCCACCACCAGGAAGCAGCGGCTCATATCCGCTGCGATCCAGCTGTGGTGCACGAGAAGCGCGTCCGGCTTCAGGCGGCCCTGGTCGCGGAAACGGCGGTAGATCTCCTTGCGGTCGCAGCCGCGAAAATCCTCGGTTACGGAGAACAGCATCTTTTTCCCCTCAGTTCGGATATTATCGCCCCGGCCGGTCCAGCCGCTCCAGGAACCACTGCGTCAGCCGCACCCAGACCTCGTCTTTTTCGCCGGAGTCTTCCCAGCCGTGGTCGAGGTTGGGGTTGTCGTTGACCTCGATGACGAAGACGCCGTCCCTGGTTTCCTTGAGGTCGACGCCGTAGAGGCCGTCGCCAATGCAGCGCGCCGCGCTCACCGCCGTCTCGACGACATGGGCCGGTGCTTCCTTCAGGGTGAAGGTCTTGATGCCGCCCTGGTCGGGCTTGCCGTTGGCCTTATGATTGACGATCTGCCAATGTTTCTTGGCCATCAGATAATGGACGGCGAACAAGGGCTGGCCGCCGAGGACACCGACGCGCCAGTCATATTCCGTCGGAATGAATTTTTGCGCGATCAGGAGGTCGGAATCCTCCAGCCATTCGGTTGCGAGCGTCTTCAACTCTTCAAAGGTGCCGCATTTCTTGACGCCGCGCGAAAACGAGGAGTCCGGGATCTTTAGCACCAGCGGGAAGCCCAGCGTCTGCGCCGCAACTTCCAGGTCCGAAGTGCCAGCAATCATCACCGTCGGCGGCACCGGTACCTTGTTGTAGGTCATCAGCTCGTTGAGATAGACCTTGTTGGTGCAGCGGATCATCGACAGCGGATCGTCGATGACCGGCATGCCTTCCTGCTGGGCGCGGCGGGCAAAGCGGTAGGTGTGGTTGGAGATCGAAGTGGTCTCCCGGATGAACAGCGCGTCGTAGTTGGCGAGCTTGGCCAGATCCCGCTTGGTGATCGGCTCGATTTCGACGCCCATCTTTTCAGCGATCTTGGCCCAGTGGCGCAGCGACGAAATCTCCGACGGCGGCAGTTCCTCATGCGGATCGACCAGCGTTGCGAAAGTGTAGCGCGCCGGCGTGCGGCCCTTGGTGTCGCGCCACTCGCGGTTGGTGTAGGTCTCCAGGCACTGGAGAAAGTGCGTTTCCTCGTCCTCGGTCATCCTGGCCAGGGGATGGAAGCCAATCTTGCGGATCGAGGCCCATTCGGCGCTGTCCCTGATGTGAACCTCAAGCGCCGGGGCACGGAACCAGTCGAACAGAAGTTTTGCGAAGCGGTCCCAGATCCTGGATGGTCCGATGCCGAAGAAGATGCAAACCTTCTGCGGAAAAGCGCCGCCCAGGTCCTTGCGGCACTTGTTGAGTGCGAGTTCGAGTTCCGGCAACGCGTGCTCATAGAGCTTGCGTTCTGACAGGTCGATCATCGTTTCGACCGTCGGGATGACCTTATGGCCGCGCGAACCGGCAAGCAGCGACGCGTAATAGCCGCGGCTCTGGTAGCCGTAATTGTTCGACAGGTTGATGACCTTCGGCCGCTGACCGCGAAACAGTGCCGGATGGGCAAGGTAGTCGCGATTGGTGATGATCTTGTGCGGCGTCGCCACTTGGTCGAGATCGTTCTGTCGGCCGGTAAGGATGACCCAGGTCATTGGCTGTCGCGCTTTCCGAGAGTGATGGCGGCGCGCAATCCGTCGCGGCCGAATTGCGCCATGTTCATGAAGATGCCGTAAGGCACGGGAATGTTGGCAGCATCGAGGATCGTCTCCTGCCGCTCGTCCTCGACCCAAGGGTCGTGGATCAGGATATGATCGCCGTCGTCACCGATGGCCAATACCCAGTGCGGAACCTTCTTGCCGAACATCAGGAAGCCGCTGATCAGGACCAGTACCAGTTTTCCCTCTGCGATCGCGGTGCGAATGTCGTCAAGCCCGAATGAACGGTAATTCACCGGGATGCCGTAAAGTTCCGCGCGGCGGCGAAAGTCGACCTGCGCCAGCTCCATCACCCGGCGCTTGTCCTCGCTGCGAACCGACTGCAGGAACAGCGCGCCGTAGAAGGAGACATAGATCTCAGCAGCAAGCCCGCTCTCATAGCCAGCGACGGCCAGCCCGAACGGTTCGCAGCCGCCCGGCCCCGACATCATGAAAACGGTCGTCGCCTCACGCCACAGCCTGATTTCCATAACCGGATCCGGCACGAATCCGGGGTCGAAGTTAGCCATCGCCATCATCAGGCAGCATGGTCCGCAGGTGAATTCGCAAGTCTGCTGATAAAACGGCACTTCGGTGGCGACCGGAATGTCGCCGCGCAAGGTCTTTTCATAGCGCAGCGCAGTGGCGCCATCCTCATAGTAGTCCGGTTCACGACCGATCTTGCGGTAGCCGCTCTGCTCGTAGATCTGGATGGCGCGCGGGTTGTCCTCGCGGACTTCCAAACGAAGCATCATGCGGCCATGCTCGAAAGCGGCGGCTTCAGCCTGTTCCAGCAGCAGGCGGCCAACGCCACGGCCGCCGAAAAATGGACCGACGGCGATCGAATAAAGCCGCGCGACGCCGCTGCCCTTGCGAAACAGCACGACCGCATAGCCGGCGACGTGGCCATCGTTCTCCCCAACCAGCAGTTCGGCGGTGTCGCGTTCGATCAGTTGGCGAAAAGAGCGGCGAGAAATGCGGTCGCTCGAGAAAACAGCTTTTTCGATGGCGGCGAGGTCATCGACGTCGGACGCGCGGGCCTTGCGAATCTCGGCAGGCATGCGGGCTCAGAAAACCTCGATTGGGTTGTGGAAACTGCCCTAGTCTAAACATCGGTCACACCAGCCGAAGTGCCAGCATTCAGCAAGCGCTATCGCACCTCGATTAGGGCCGAATTGTGACAGTTTTCAAGGCAGGCAGGTCGCGCAAAGGCTTTGAAACGACCTTCGTGTTTCGGCATCGGCGCGGCTCCGGAAAAACGAGATCCTGCTCAGCTTTTCAAGCCCGCCAGAAGCTGGCCATAGGCGCTCTTGGCCACTGCGGCCAGCTGCTCGCGCGGCAGCGATCCGACGACGGCGCAGCCATAACCCTTGTCCAGCCAGTAGACGGCCTCAGGACCATCTTCTTCCCCATAAGTGCCCTTGGCCTTGGCTGCCGATTCGGCGATGACGAAGAGCGAAATGCGCTCGCCCTTGTCGTCCTCGTAAAGCAGCATCGCGGCCTTGCCCTGGCCGGCAGGCAGCAGCCGGCCACCGACCAGTTGGAAACCTTGCGCCGCCAGATCCGGTGCGACGAGCTTCAAACCCACCTGGTTCGACAACCAGCTCTGCAAATGATCCTTATCGCTTGCCGGCACTTCCACCGCATGCCGCTTTTCGGCGGCATAGATGACATGGGCGGCGATCGCCTCTTCTGCAAGCTGGTCTTCGGCCGTGTTTTCCAGGCCGAGGCGGCCGATGCCGGCAAGGTAGCCGCCAGCGCCGCCAATCACCAGGATGGCAGCAGCGGCGGCCGCAAGCCACCAACGCGAGCGCGATGGCGACATTCTGACCACCGGCGCCTCGCCAAGCACCACCTTGGTCAGCCGCACCGGGACGGGCTCGTCCAGCACGCCGTTAAAGGCTGCGCGCAACGCTGCCCGGTCGGCGGCGTAGCGTGCGCTCCTGGCCTTCATCTCGGCATTGGCCTCGAGCCATGCCTCATAGGCCGTCCGCTCATCGCCCGGCAACTCGCCATCGAGAGCCATGTGGATGTCGCGTTCGGAGAAATCGCGTCGGCTCATTTCTCGACGATCCTTATCGACCGGCGGCGCGCGGTATCATCAAGCAGCGCGCGCAGTTCCTCGCGCCCGCGCGCGATGCGCGACATCAAGGTGCCGGCGGGAACCCCAAGGATGTTGGCGGCTTCGGCGTAGGAAAACCCTTCGATGGCGACCATCACAAGTGCCGCGCGCCGGTCAGGGCTGATCGCCTGCAGCGCGTTGACGATCTCGCGCGAGGCGATGCTCTCGACCTGCTCGGCGGGTGCTGCCTGCGCCTCGCTCGCCTCGAGCGGCAGCATCGCTGCCTCGCCGCGCCGGTTCACCTTGCGCATCTGGTCGATGAACAAATGATGCATGATCGTAAACAGCCACCTCCTGGGGCTTTCTCCTGTCTGCCAATTGTCGAGCCGCACAAGTGCCCGCTCGAGACAATCCTGGACGAGATCGTCAGCGGAATCGCGGTCGCGCAACAGCGAGCGTGCATAGCGGCGCAGACGCGGTATTTCACCAAGGATTGCTGCCTTCTTTTCGTCCATGACCGCTGGTTCTGGGGGGCCCTGTCCGTGGTGATTGAACGCGCCTTTGCAGCGCGGCGCAAGCGGCCAGCGCGAAGCGGTCCGCCGCCCCGGTCACCCAAGCAACTGAATAACGCTGCCAGTGGCAGGTTTATTCCCGGCCAAATTGAAATCGTCAGCTATTGCTCGTCTCGAGCTTTGCTTTCGCGGCCCTTGTCAGCAGCCGCTGATAGAACAGGCCGATGCCGATGAGCACCGCGCCGAGGCCGATGAAGGACAGCGCCCGCAACACGCCTTCCAGTTCCGACATGTCGAAGATGAAGACTTTGAGCACGGCGATCGAGATCAGCGCCGCCGACGCTATGCGAAGTACCTGCGACTTCAGCCAGACACCGGCGGTGAGCAGCGCCACGCCGATGACCAGCCACAGTGCCGAATAGGTATAGGTCTCGAGCTGGCCGAGACCGCTCCACAGCCCGATGAACTCGCCCTTGAACAGGCGCCTGACCGACAGCGTGGCATAGGCGAAGCCGAGCACCGCCGCCACCATCGCCAGCATCGCTGCATACCATTTCGGTCGTTTGTCGCGGGCATAGAGCGCCAGTGCGCCGGCCGCAACCGCCGGCAAGAGGTAGGCGAGGAACAGAAGGTTGAACACCGGAATGCTGCCGGTCGATTCATCCGTCAGCAGCGGGTTCAGCGCCAGAAAATGCTGGAGGACGATGAACACGACCGAGACCACGCCCGCTGCAATCGAGCCGTAGCGCAGCACCGAACTTGGCGAGCGCATGTCGATGGCGACCAGGATGGCACCGGCACCGATGGCGATCAGCGTGTAGATCGCCTGTTCGGCAAGCGTCGCAGCAGCCGTATCGATGACGCCGCCATGCATGGCATGGCGTACCAGCATGGCGACGGTGAGCAGGGCAAACAGCGCGGCGCCGGCCTCCATTGCGAGGCGCGGTCGGCCGTTGGTGGTTCGGGCAAGCTGCCAGGCGGCAAAACCGAAAGCGAGCGCCGGCACGCCATATCCAAGCAGCAGCCAGTTGAACACCGGCGTCTTCGACAGGAACTCGGCACCGACGATGGTCGGGTCGAAGGCAGCGCGACCAAGCACTGCAATCACCGCACCAACGGAAATCCAGCCAAGCACCGGATAGCTACGCCAGCGCGTCGCCAGCGCCGGCACGGCGGCGGCTGCTCCGAGCAGGATGGTTGTCCAGCCGGAACCAAAGGCCATGTGCAGCATCAGCAGGCCGGCAATCGCCGCCCCGCCGAGCGCAAAGGAGACAGCAGCGTCGCCGGTTAGCGGCGGCGCTTCGCCGCGCGCTATCCACTCGCCGCCGGCGACGAAGACTCCGACCAAAACGGCTGCGACCGCCGCATAAGCAAGGTCTCGGTCGAGATTGCCGAAGGTAGCCCAGAGCGCCAGCAGGATGACCAGTGGCGCGACAGCGCTCCAGGCCGCCCATGCGGCGGCGCGCAGCCAGCCAGAGGCCGCAAAACGGCGCGCCGCCCAAAAGCCGGCGCCGATGAAGACTAGTCCGAGAGCGATGCCGACCCTGAGCATCAAGGCATCGGACGCCACGACCGGCATGCCGTCGACGCCGAGAGCGCCACCCGAAAAATCTGAAGCGATCGTGGTCGGCGGAATGATGCCGAGATAGACCAGTACCGTCGCCAGCCCGGCGGCGTGCAGCAGTGCAAGCGCCCGCGGCCGGTAGAGAGCCACCGCCACCAGGGCTGCGACAAGGGCGGCCCCCGGCAATGCACCGCGGATGGCGAGGAAGGCCGGATCGACAAACAGGGCCAGCGCCGAAAGGCCGACGAAGAAGCCCGGCGCGATTGACGGCCAGTCGAAGCCGCTGCCGGCGCCCGCTTCGTCGCGGCGGCCAAGCCAGACGAAGGCGAGCACGGCCAGTGTCACCCCGTCGATAAAGAGGATGACGGCAAGGTTCGCCCCCGGCGCGTCGGTCATATAGAAGATGGTCCAGACGCCCGTGGCGACGAAGGCTGCGGCCATCAAAAGCCTCCAGTCGCGGATGCGAGCAATGACGCAGGTGGCGGCGAGCACGATCGCCAGATAGCCGAACAGCGCCCACGGATTGGGCGCCTGCGAGGCGACCAGCAGCGGCGTCACCATGGCACCGAGCAGGCCGACGCCGGCCAGCGCCTGACCGTGGACCAGGCTTGCCGCGATCGTCGCCACCCCGATGGCGCCGAGCAGCGTGAAAGCGAGCGTCGGGCCGATGAAGCCGTAAATGCTGTATGCGGCGTAGACGGTACCGAACAGGATGAAAGCGCCGGCCGCCGTCAGGATCGCCGGGATATAGGCACCGGCAGCACCTTGCACCGGCACCCTGAAGCCGGTGCGCCGGATGAACTCGCCGCCGGCGACCAGCACCAGCCCGAGTGCCGCCGCCATGACAAGCCGCACGCGTGGCCCGAAAATGCCGGCCTCGATGGTGTAGCGGATCAGAAACAAGCCACCCAGCGCCAGCGCGATGCCGCCGACCCAGACCGCCCAGCGGGTACCGAGCGCCGTTTCGACGTCGGACTGGCGAGCTGCCTTCGCCGCTGCCGCCGGTTGCGCCGACTCCGGCGCGGACGGCGCCGTTGTATCGGCATCGGCCTCTGTAGCTGACACGACCGCTGCGGGCCGTGGCGATACGGCCATGTCGGCTGTGACCGCAAGCGGGATTGCGGCATCCGCCGGTTTGCTGTCGTTTGCAGCCGGTTCCTTGGCTTGCGGCGGCAGCGCGGGCGTGCCCGAAAGCACAAGGCTGCGCAAGGCGCCAAGCTCGCGCTCGATCAGGCCGATGCGGCTCTGCTGGCGTGAAATGATGACGAACAGCGCGATGATGGCGACGAGGCCAATCAGGCTTTCAAACATGGCGGTTCCCCCAAACCAAGCCAGTTGTCACTGACATTCAATGTTCAGTGACATTCAAATGCGGCGGCCAAACGGCCGGTCCATTCAACGTGCCGCCAGATTGGCCGGAAAGATCGAGCATGTTTCGGTGCCGAAAGCCAGCAGCTTGCCGTTGGCGTCGTTCAGCGCCGCTTCCGAAACCGTCAGCGTGCGGCCCTTGTGCACTACTTTGCCCTTGTGCACTACTTTGCCCTTGTGCACTACTTTGCCCTCGCACACCACCTCGCCCGTCCTTGGCGTGATCGGCCGCGTCAAATTCGCTTTGAACTCGGCCGTCGCATGGCCTCGCCCACCTGCGAAATGGTGCCAAGGCCGAGCGGCGAAACGTTTTCGGGATCAGGTTCAACTTCGCTCATCTGGTGGTTTCCCCGGTGGCGGTTTCCCCGGCGCTTGCCTTGCCGGATTCATGGCCGGGTGAATGATGCCTGCGCAAAGCGGCGAGAAACCCGGCGCGGGCGCCGGGAGGCTCGATGCCGCGCGGTTCGTAGACACGGCGGGTCAAAAAGAAGCCGGTCAGCCGGAAGGCGTCCTCGATCGCCGCCGGATCGGCGCGCAGCCCGGAGCCGCGCTGCAGGAAGGCAGGCAGCGCCAGCATCTTGTCGCGCCACGGCGCGCCCGCCGCCAGCGACACGGCGCGGCCGGATTTCGGCGAGACATAGGCAAGGTCCTGCCTGGTGCCGGTCGCCGCACACTGGCTGAGATCGAGGCCGAAACCGAGTTCGTCGAGTACCAGCAGCTCGAAGCGGGCCACCAGCTCGCCGGCGGCATCGGCATCGTCGAGATGAGCGATCATCACCGCAAGCGTCTCGTAAAGGCCGCCATGGGCGTCACGCTCAGGCAGAAGACGCAAATGCGCGGCCATCGTCTGCAGGCCGTAGACGGCAACGGCGCTGTCCATCAGCCGGGCGGCGTTCATCTCGATAGCCTCGATCTGGAAGGTGCCGAGATGCTCGTCGAGCCGCGCCCGCCACAACAGGTCGACGCGATTGCCGGGCTGCAAGACAGGCTGCTGTTTGCGCGAACGGCCGCCGCGCACGAGACCGAGATGGCGGCCATGCGCGCGTGTCATCACCTCAAGAATGGCGCTGGTTTCGCCATGCTTGCGGGTGCCGAGAATGATTCCCTCGTCGCGCCATTCCATGACGAGAGCTTGTCACCGGTTGGATGGCGAAATCAAGATGAGCGACGAATCCGCCGCCAAACCAAAACGGCCCGTAGCGTATCGCTACGGGCCGTTTTTTACGAGATCGTCGTTTGATCAGAACGAGCGCTGGAAGCGGAAGATGCCGCCGATTGCGTCGGCATCGTCGGCATCGAAATTGTCGTAATAATCGACTTCGGCGGTGATCGTGTAACCAGGAACGATGGTGTGGGCGACGTTGGCCGCAACGGCGAAGTCTTGGTCGTCGGTATAGGAGACCTGGGCGTTCAAAGAGGTCTTCTTGTTGACGGCATAGCTGCCGCCGCCCCAGACGGCAAAGTTGCCAGTCCACGGCTTGTAGAAGTTCTTCGCGACGTTGTCGTCGCTGCCGTAGCCCGCCATCACGAACAGGGTCAGGTCAGTAATCGGCTTGACGTCGAGGCGAGCTTTGCCGGCCCATTCTTCCGACGTGCTGTTATAGGCGCCGACCGCGGTGATCGCACCCCAGTCGCCCTTGTATTTCACGCCGCCGACGACAAACGGAACGTAGCTGTCGATCGACTGGTCAGCGCCGGAGCCCGTTTCGACCGAGGCGACTGCCGTAAAGCCATTACCGCCGTCGAAATAGTAACTGATCAGGTTGGTGTCCTTGGTGCCGTAAGGAATGATAGTGTCCTGGACGACGTTGCCGGCGTAACCGATGAACGAATCATAGACAGTTTCATCCTTACCGACGCGGAAACCTCCAAGCTGGATCCAGGCGAAGTTCAGGGTAACCGCCTTGTTGTCCTGCACGCTGAAATCAACACCGCTCACGGTGCGTTTGGTATTGCCGAAGTTGAAACGGGTCTCGGTATAGGTCTTCAACGTGCCGAGCTCGGTTTCCTGGCCGGTCCACGTCTTCAAATTGAAGCGGGCATTCTTGTTCCAGGTCTGCTGCTCGTCACCGTCCAAAAGGTCGTGTGTCGTCGCGCCATCGAAAACGCGGCCGGCGTCGCCGAAGCTTGCGTCATAGCGGACATAGCCGCCGATGCGCAGGCAGGTCTCGGTGCCGGGAATGTAGAAGTAGCCGGCGCCGTAGACGTCGCAAATCTTGACGTATTCGGCGGGTTCCGGCTCGGCGACCACAACAGCGTCGGCGGCGCGCGCACCGGAGACCGCGACGAATGCCGCGGCTGAGCCGAGAAGAAGGCTCTTGATATTCATTTTCTGACCTCTCCAGTCAAAGTTAAAAATGGCTTTGGATTCATGGGTTGAACGGCTGAACGCCTCACCCACGTCGAAAAAGGCGCGCACCGTACCCCCTCTTCAGGCGGCGAACATATTCATCCGCATTCCAGTCTCAATGACGATTCCAAAAATAATCAATGTTTGCATAACAGAATAAATCCATGTTGCACAAATATCACTTCACATTTTCTTCACACTTGCCCCCGGCACAAACGAGACACTGTCACAATTGTACAAAAATATACTTATGCCATTAGCCGGCAAACCGATCGGAATCCGACATACATTCCTTGTGCGTGTTCTTTTTTTAGAATAGACTTCTAGCGTTGGCAGCGAGATCAAGTCGACTTCGCCATCGCTGCGTTCTGTGCGGCAAGAACGACTTCCGCCACCAGATCCCGTTTGAGCAGTTCAATGGGAATACGTCCGGCGAGGCCGGGCGCGGGGCCGATCAGCCACGACCAGGCATGCCGTGGATCGGGCATCGCGGATAGCACTTCCTTGATACCCGGCGCCGGCCTGCCGTCGATGAACTGGGCCAGGGGAAATACATGTTTGCGGCCACCGGTGCGCAACGCAACGACCGTGCCGCTGCGCTGCCAGCGATGCAGAGTCGAGCGCGATATGCCGAGATTGTGCTGCAGGAACGTCGACCCGGCGACCCGACCGGCCCAGTCCTCGACCCGCATCGAGTCGAGGTCGCCCGTTCCGGCCAGGCGTTGGATGTCTGCCCCTTGGCCGTCGTGCGCCGTCGACAGAGGCCTCCTGGCACGGCGTTCCGCAGCTTCGGCTGCCAATATCCGCACGAAACGCGACGCCATGCCGGGTAATCTTTCCCGCATGGTGTCGATCGCACTGATGTCGGTCGGCGCAAGCAACGCGACGGCGGCGGCAACGGCGCCGGCGACCCTGCCCGCTGCAACGACCGCATCGCTGTTCGTCACCTTGCCTTGCCGCGCCAGCACGCGCTCGATCTCAACAGCGACGGCGTCTGCAAACTCGGTCTGACGGATGGGGTCGATGCGATTCCAAGTCCCGGTCATGTCCTGATCTGGCTGTTTGCCTGCCGGTTCCGGTTTGCTCGGAAGCGGGTCTTTCGCACAGCCTATAGGCAGGGTGTATGACGGAGAGACGACAAACGGGAACCACGCGAGGTCGCAGTATCGGCAGGAGTTCCATTCGATCCACTGGCCGATTTTGCATGAAATATCGCAAATTTTTCAGAACCCGCTCAGGATTTCCCGTCGCGCCGGTACCAATAAGGAACGGGTCGACCCGACATGGCCGGCGCATGGTCTCCCGGAATGATTCGGTCGGCTGTTCAATATGCAAGTCGACCGATCGGGCAGCCCGGCGACCGCTCAGAAACCTGAGGCGGCCAACAGGCCGCTCTGCGGATCGCCCAAACAGGCTCAGTGCGGAAATTCGAGCCCCATTTCGCGGTAGCGCTCGGGGTCGTCACCCCAGTTCTCACGCACCTTGACGAACAGGAAGAGGTGCACCTTCTGTTCGAGTACGCCAGCTATTTCCATGCGTGCCGCCTGGCCGATGGCGCGGATCGTCTCGCCCTTATGGCCGAGCACGATCTTCTTCTGGCTGTCGCGCTCGACATAGATGGTCTGGTCGATGCGCACCGAGCCGTCCTTCTTCTCTTCCCATTTCTCCGTCTCGACATGGGAGGAATAGGGCAGTTCCTGATGCAGCCTGAGATAGAGCTTTTCGCGGGTGATCTCGGCGGCGAGCTGGCGCATCGGCAGGTCGGAGATCTGGTCTTCCGGGTAGTACCAGGGTCCGGCCGGCAGGGTCTCGGCGAGATAGTCGAGCAGGTCCTTGCAGCCGGATCCGGTCAGCGCCGAAACCATGAAGGTGCGCTTGAACGGCACCCTTTCGTTGGCTGCAGCCGACAATGCCAGCAGCGTCTCGTGCTTGACCCGATCGACTTTGTTGAGGATCAACACCATCGGCTGCCGAACATCCTTCAGCCGCTCGAGGATGGCGTCGGCATCGCCCCGGATGCCGCGCTCGGCGTCGATCAAGAGCAGCACGATATCGGCGTCCTTGGCGCCGCCCCACGCGGTCGTCACCATCGCCGTGTCCAGCCGGCGCTTCGGCTTGAATATGCCCGGCGTGTCGACGAAGACGATCTGCGCGTTGTTGTGGGTGGCAATGCCGCGCACGATCGCACGGGTGGTCTGCACCTTGTGCGTCACAATTGACACCTTGGCGCCGACCAATTGGTTGACCAGCGTCGATTTCCCCGCATTGGGCGCGCCGATCAGCGCGACGAAGCCGGAGCGGGTAGCGGGAGCTTCTGTTGCCGGAGCTTCGGTGGCGGTCATGCGGCACTCCCTTGATCGAGCCAGACGCCTTCCCGCTGCAGAAGTGCCGCGGCTGCAGCCTGCTCCGCCTCGCGCTTGGAGCGCCCGCTGCCGGTCGCCGGCGGATAGGCGCCGACCTTGACACTGACGGTGAACAGCGGATCGTGGTCCGGTCCCTCGCGGCTGTCGATTATGTAAACCGGCACTGCGCCTGCCGCCTGATGCGCCCATTCCTGCAGTTCGGTTTTCGCATCGCGACGGGCGGCGTCAATGGCTTGCGAGCGCGGCTGCCAGTATCTGTGGATGAAGGCACGGGCCGCTTCCAACCCTCCGTCGAGATAGAGCACGGCGATCAGCGATTCCAATGCATCGGCGCGCAGATTGACGCGCTTGCGCCCGTCGAGGCCGCGTACGTCCGAACCGGCGCGAACAAGTTCCGGCAGGCCGATCTCCTCGGCAATTTCCGCCAGGGCTTCAGCGTTGACCAGAGCGTTCAATCTCAGCGACAGCTCACCCTCGGCGGCGTCGGGAAATGCCGCCAGCAGCATATCGGCAACGACAAGGCCGAGAACGCGGTCGCCCAGGAATTCGAAACGTTCGTAGTCGATGCCGGCGTGACTGCCGCGAGCGCTGGCATGGGTCAGCGCCCGCTGCAGGCGCTGATGGTCGCCAAAACTGTGGCCGGTGCGCTCCCTGAGCGCCTCGGCGAGCCCATCGGCGGTCAGCCGTTTCGTCGCCGCCATGGCCCTAATTGACGAAATGGAACAGGCGCGAGGCGCGCATCAGTGACGGCCATTTCCAGATTTCGAGCGGGCTGGCGCTGCCGCCGATCGAGAAGAAAATGAGGTTGGCGCGGCCGACCAAATTCTCGTCCGGCACGAAGCCGACGGTGAAGCGGCTGTCCGACGAGTTGTCGCGATTGTCGCCCATCATGAAATAGTGACCGGGCGGCACCTTGAACTCTTTGGTATTGTCGCCGATCGAAGCCTGCGTCAGGTCGAGCGTGTCGTAGCTGACGCCGTTCGGCAGCGTCTCGCGATAGACATCGACCGGCCCGTTCTCCTCGGTGATGTCGCGGTTGTCGATCTGCCCGACCTTGACGCGCGGCACGCCCACGTCATTGATGAAGAGCTGGCCATCCTTGACCTGGATCTTGTCGCCCGGCAGGCCGACGACGCGCTTGATATAATCGACAGAAGGATCCGGCGGAAACTTGAACACCACCACGTCGCCGCGCTTCGGCTCTGAGCCCCAGATGCGGCCCGAAAAGATGTTCGGCCCGAACGGCAGTGAATAGCGGGAGAAGCCGTAGGACCACTTGGTGACGAAGAGATAGTCGCCTTCGAGCAAAGTCGGCCGCATCGACCCGGACGGGATCGAGAACGGCTGGAACAGGAGCGTGCGGATGACCAGCGCAAGCAGCAGGGCCTGGACTATGACGCTGACGGTTTCGCCAAGTCCGCCGGATTTCTTCTGGGTTTTTTCAGCCACGCTCATGTCGTCCTCGATTGTGCGTTGGATGGTATAGAGTCTCGGCGCGCGCTGGGCAACGTCATGCCGGTGGTCAGATGCAATCAATGTGGCGCTTCTTCGACCGGCAACGCTTCAATGATCACAAAGGCTTGAGCGAGCGGAAAATCATCGGTGATGGTGAGGTGGATCACCGCGCGGTGCCCTTCAGGCAGAATTTCGTCCAGCCGCGCTGCCGCCCCATTGGTCAGCGCCATGGTCGGCTTGCCGCTGGCCAGGTTGACGACCCCCATGTCGCGCCAGAACACACCCTGCGCCATACCGGTGCCCAATGCCTTGGCGCAAGCTTCCTTGGCAGCGAAACGCTTGGCGTAGGAGGCCGCACGCGCCGCGCGGTTTTCGGACCGCGCCTGTTCGATCTCGGTGTAGATGCGCTGGATGAAGCGTTGGCCATGGCGTTCCAGCGACTTCTCGATGCGTCTGATGTCGATGAGGTCGCTGCCAATACCGATAATCATTCGGCAGGAACTTCCGGCCCGGTTTTTCCAGCCTTTGCCGCTCTTTCGGCCAGCCGCTTGCGGCGCTGCTCGTGGAAAGTGACCATGCCCCAGCGGGTGATGCCGTAAAACAGCAGGCCGAAAACCAGGCCGAGCGGTATTGCGCCGATCGTCATCGGCTTCAGCACCGGTCCCCACAATTGCGCAAAGGAAAGATTATGCAGCATGTCGCCGAGATGCGCGGGCGGGCCATGCGCCGGCAGGTGTTCATGCAGGATCAGCTTGCCGACCTCCCAGGAGGCGGCCCATAGCAGTGGAAAGGTCAGGGGGTTGCCGAAGACCGTGCCGAGTGCTGCCGCGACCAGATTGCCGGCGATCAGCCAGCACAGGATGGCAGCAATGATGAAGTGAAAGCCAAGCGGGAAAAACGACGCGAATACGCCCGCCGCAACACCGGCGGCCACGGCATGCGGCGTGGCCCTAAGCCGCAGGATGCGTTTGGAGAAATACCGCAGCGAGCGCGAGAACGAGCGGCGCGGCCACAAATAAGTACGCACCCGCTCGAAAAAACCATCAGGCTTGCGCCGTCGAAAAAGCACTCTGTTCCTGTTCCTAGTTCCGTCGATGGCTTCACGCCGGCCTTTCCAGCCAGGCGCGACAGCCTATGCTGCGCTCTGCGGTCGCCGAAAAGCAACTACGACTTTGATATAGCGATGCGCTGGCCGAAGAACAACGAGGCCGAGGGCATCCGCTCGGTGGCCGGTCGCGCCAGCCTTGGGTATCGCCGTTCTGAACAGGGCATGATCGCGGCGAATTTAAGGAGCGTCACTCAGGATCGATATTCGCTGACCTCGACGAGGTTGCCGTCCGGATCGCGGAAATAGACCGACATCATCGCGCCCCGAGCGCCGACACGCTCGACCGGGCCGATCTCTATCACCACACCATTGGCGGCGAGGTTGGCACATATCTCGGCGAGCGGCCGGGCAGCAATCAAGCAGAAATCTCCGGAGCCCGGCGTCGGCGCCTTGGCCTTCGGCTCGAAGGTACGCCCGACCTGATGCACATTGATCTTCTGCATTCCAAACAGCAGCGCCGTTGGTCGGTCCGGCTCGTCGAGGCGCTTGAAGCCAAGCACGCGCTGATAGAAGGCGCAGGTATCGTCCACCGAACGAACCGTCAGCACGAAATGATCCATGCCGGCAATCACGGAAGCGCCTCTTGACTTGTTTTTATGCATGTCGTTGTCCCAAAACCGCCGCACACTTTTGGGCGACATGCATTAGATATTGCGGCTGCCGGGCTTGATCGCCGGTATGGCGGCGAGCTCGGGCGGCAGCCTGTCGGCCGGATAGGCCGGAACTTCATATTCGGCGAGCGCGATCAGCGGCACGCCGACATCGGTCTTGCCGGCCGAGCGGTCGATGATGCACGCAGCGGCAACGACATCGGCGCCAAGTGCGCGCAGACAGTCGATGGTCTCGCGGATCGACAGGCCGGTGGTGACGATGTCCTCGACAATGACGACGCGCGATCCCTTGGCGATCTCGAAGCGGCGCAGCCTGAATTCACCCCCTTCCCGCTCGACCCAGATCGCCGGCGCACCAAGATGGCGCGAGGTCTCATAGGCCGGGATCAGCCCGCCGATCGCCGGGCCGACGACGTAGTCGATCCTGCCGGGCACGTCAGTGCGGATCTTTTCGGCGAGCGCCTTGCACAAGCGCTCGGTCTTGTCGGCATGCATGAAAACACGCGCTTTCTGCAGAAAGACCGGGCTGCGCAGGCCCGACGTCAGGATGAAATGCCCTTCGAGCACGGCGCCGGCCTCGCGAAAAATACCCAGCACTTCATCGGTGTTCATCGTTCACTCCATGTCCATGGTGAATGGTGAATGGTAGTGAGAGCACCCTCTTCACTATTCACTATTCACCCATTCACGCGCCTTGCGTCACTGACGCTCGAATTGTCCTTTAGCTGCGACAGCAGCCGGTTCAAGTGCTTGAGGTCCCACACTTCGAGATCGATCAGCATTTCGGTGAAATCGGGCGCGGTGCGCACCATCGACAAAGTGTGGATGTTGGCGTCGTTGGATGCGACGACCTGTGCAATATCGGCCAGCGAACCCGGCGCGTTGATGGCGGTGACCGAGACGCGCGCCGGGAACCGCTCCTTGGTGCGCTCGTCAATGTCCCAGCGCACGTCGATCCAGCGCTCGGGCTGGTCGTCAAAGGCCTGCAGCGCCGGCGACTGGATCGGATAGATGGTGATACCGGTTCCCGGCTGCACGATGCCGACGATGCGATCGCCTGGCACTGCCCCCTCCGGCGCGAAGCGCACCGGCAGATCGCCGCGCACACCGCGGATCGGCACCGCGTCGTCGCGCGGCTGGTTCTTGTCCTTGCGTGCGGCGCGGCCCGGAATCTGGAACAGCATGCCGGCGGCGTTGCGGATCTTCGACCAGCCCTCCTCGCGCTGCTTGGGCGCTACCAGCGTGACACGCTCGTCCTTGTAGTCGGGAAACACCGCCTTCATGACATCGGTGGAGGCAACTTCGCCTCGGCCGACCGCGGCCAACACATCCTCGATGTCCTTGCGCGCCAGCCGGTGCAGCACCGGCTTCAGGCTTTCCTTGGTGAAGGTCTTGCCGGACCGTTCGAAGGCGCGCTCCAGAATGCGGATACCGAGACCTGAATATTGCTTGCGAATGGCGTTCTTGGTGGCGCGGCGGATGGCCGAGCGTGCCTTGCCGGTAACGACCACCGATTCCCACGCCGCCGGCGGGACCTGCGCCTTCGAGCGGATGATCTCGACCTCGTCGCCGTTCTTCAGCTCCGTCATCAGCGGCATGATGCGGCCATTGACCTTGGCACCGACGCAAGTGTCGCCGACGTCGGTGTGGACGGCATAGGCAAAGTCGATCGGCGTGGCGCCGCGCGGCAGCGCGATCAGCATGCCCTTCGGCGTGAAGCAGAATACCTGGTCCTGAAACAGTTCCAGCTTGGTGTTTTCGAGGAAGTCCTCGGGATTGTCGCCTTCGGCAAGCTGCTCGATGGTGCGCCGCAGCCAGGCATAGGCATTGGTTTCCTTCGAGATCGCATGGGCGGCACCATTCATCTTGCCACCGGTATCCTTATAGATCGAATGAGCAGCGACGCCGTATTCGGCGATCTTGTTCATTTGATAGGTGCGGATCTGCAATTCGACGCGCTGGCGCGACGGGCCGACGATGGTGGTGTGGATCGAGCGGTAGTCGTTCTGCTTCGGCGTGGAGATGTAGTCCTTGAAGCGGCCGGGCACCATCGACCAGGTGGTGTGGATGGCGCCGAGCGCCCGGTAGCAGTCGTCGACGGTATCGACGACGACGCGAAAGCCGAAGATGTCGGACAGCTGCTCGAAGGACAACGCCTTGGCTTCCATCTTGCGGAACACCGACCACGGCTTCTTCTGCCGGCTCTTGACCTCGGCCTTGATCGAATATTTGTCGAACAGCGCGGAGAGCGCCTTCTCGATCTCCGACAGCACGCCCTTGTTGCGCTCGAAGATTTCGGCCAGCCGTGCGGTGACGGCGCGGTAGGCTTCCGGATTGATGAAGCGGAAGGCAATCTCTTCCAGCTCCTCGCGCATGCCTTGCATGCCCATGCGGCCGGCCAGCGGCGCGTAGATGTCCATCGTCTCTTCGGCGATGCGCAGGCGCTTGGCTTCCGGCACATGGTCGAGCGTGCGCATATTGTGCAGGCGGTCGGCGAGCTTGACCAGAAGCACGCGCACGTCTTCCGAGATCGCCAGCAACAGCTTGCGCAGGTTCTCCGCCTGCTCGGCCTTCTTCGAGACGAGGTCGAGTTTCTTCAGCTTGGTCAGGCCCTCGACCAGCTTGCCCATTTCCGGGCCGAACAATTCGTCGATCTCGGCCCTGGTCGCCGTGGTGTCCTCGATCGTGTCGTGCAGCAAGGCAACGGCGATCGTCGCCTCGTCCATGTGCATTTCGGTGAGGATGGCGGCGACTTCGAGCGGATGCGAGAAATACGGGTCGCCGGAGGCGCGTTTCTGGTGGCCATGCTTCTGCATGGCGTAAACATAGGCCTTGTTGAGCAGCGCCTCGTTGACGTCAGGCTTGTAGCGCTGCACGCGCTCGACAAGCTCATACTGACGCATCATGGGCGGGATCTCGCAATGCTGAAATGAATCATGCGCCGCACTGGCGTACGGCGCATGTCATAGATAGCCACGAAACTGCCGACGCGAAAGTGTCGGCAGTTGTCGCTAAGATCAATAATCGTCGCTTTTTTCCGGCGGCACCAGGCCTTCGATGCCGGCCAACAGGTCTTCTTCGGTCATGCGATCGAAGGTGACGTTGTCCTCGGCGTCGTCGGCATCGGTGGCCGCAACGGCGCTGCCGGTCTGGTCGGCAATCGCCTCGCCATCGGCTTCCGGCTCGTCGACCTCGACATGCTTCTGCAGCGAATGGATGAGATCTTCCTTGAGGTCGTCCGGCGACAGCGTCTCTTCGGCGATTTCGCGGAGCGCAACGACCGGATTCTTGTCGTTGTCGCGCGGTACGGTGATCTGCGCGCCCTGGCTGATCTGACGGGCGCGGTGGCCGGCCAGGAGCACCAGCTCGAAGCGGTTGTCGACCTTGTCGATGCAATCTTCAACGGTTACGCGGGCCATGAGTTGCCCCTTTCATGCCTGGATTTGATGGAAAACAGGCGCGGTCCATAACCCGAACGCCGCCAAAATACAAGCTTTTATGGCGGTGCGCAGCTCTGACGCGGGCCGCCTGCGGCGACACAGCGCCGATCACAATTGCTTGCGGTGCGCCATGGTGCCTTGGATTGCCGTAAAACTGGCGTTATCTCGAACGATGAAGGCCAACAGGTCTATTATCAGACCGGCCGATAGTCGCCACGCATTTAGACGACCGCTTATTTCGAAAAAGGACATTTTTCCATGTTCGATCCTCGTGAAAAAATCGCTCTCTTTATCGACGGTGCCAATCTCTACGCCACCTCGCGCGCGCTGGGCTTTGACATCGATTACCGCAAACTTCTGGCGAGTTTCCAGAAACGCGGCTATCTGCTGCGCGCTTATTACTACACCGCGCTGGTCGAGGATCAGGAATACTCCTCGATACGGCCGCTGATCGACTGGCTTGACTATAACGGCTTCAAGGTGGTGACCAAACCGGCCAAGGAATTCACCGACTCGACCGGCCGGCGCAAGATCAAGGGCAATATGGATATCGAGCTGACCGTCGATGCGCTCGAACTTGCCGATGTCGTCGACCATTATGTCATCTTTTCGGGCGACGGCGATTTCCGCACGCTGGTCGAGGCGCTGCAGCGGCGCGGGCGCAAGGTGTCGATCGTCTCGACCATGGCTTCGCAGCCGCCGATGATCTCCGACGATCTGCGCCGCCAGGCCGACCATTTCATCGACTTGATGACGCTCAAGAATGAAGTCGGCCGCGACCCGTCGGAGCGGCCGGTGCGCCGGCCCGAACCGGCCGAAGTCGACGAGGAAGACTATTGACGGTCGTTGCCTTGACCGCTCCCCTGGTCGTCTCCCCCGAACCCGATCGCGATTGCCCGCTCTGCCCGCGGTTGCACGACTTCATCGCCGAGTGGCGGCGGCGCGAGCCGTCCTGGTTCAACGCGCCGGTGCCGACCTTTTTGCCGCCGGAAGGCGAGGACGCAGTGCGTCTGCTGATCGTCGGGCTGGCGCCTGGACTGCGCGGGGCGAACCGGACGGGGCGCCCCTTCACCGGCGATTTTGCCGGCGACCTGCTCTACAACACGCTGATCGCGCACGGCTTTGCGCGCGGCGAATTCAAAGCGCGACCGGATGACGGGCTGGAGCTTGTCGGTACGGCGATTACCAATGCGGTGCGCTGCGTGCCGCCGGACAACAAGCCGGTTGGCGCCGAGATAGCGACCTGCCGGACGTTCCTGGTGCCGACGATCGCGCGATTTCCAAATCTGCGCGCTGTGCTGGCGCTTGGCTCGATCGCGCACCAGTCGACCGTGCGGGCGCTCGGCCAACGCGTTGCCGCCTATCCGTTCCGGCATGGTGGGCAGCAGCAGGCCAATGGCATCACGCTGTTTTCCAGCTATCATTGCTCGCGCTACAACACCAATACCGGCGTGTTGACGGAAGCGATGTTCGTCAACGTCTTCAGTCAGATAGAAGCTTTTCTGAAGACATAGAGTCGGACGACGCCCGCCAGGGCACGAGCCCTAGATTCGGGCGATCGCGAACAACCAGGCCAGGAGATCCAGCAACCACAGAAACAGTGCAAGCTGCAGCGCGACGCGCAGGCGTTGGATGATCCGCCAATTGCTGGCCATGTCGGATTTGATGCGCAGCGCAAGCGCTCGGTGCATCCCGTCCAGGGTTGCGGGAGGGTGCTGATCAACGAAGTCCTGGAGCAGCTTCTCTGGATCGAAACGGAACGTATAGTTATAATACGGCCACACCATAATCGCGACCAGCAGCCCGATAAGAAAAAGCAATATCAGCGCCAGCCAGTCCCAGGGCCCCACGCCATCCAGGAGCGCCCTGCCTCCGAGGAGAGAACTCGCGAACGCGGTTGCGAAGATCAGATTGCCGGCGCGCGTATTGAGACTTTCAACCACGCCCTGCTGGTGCTGGAGGCCACGCACCGCCTCCGCATAGACAAATGCCAGGCGGGGGTCGCCGCCGTCCGTCGCAGCAGGCGGGGCGTTGCTGTCATTGGTTGATGAAGGGCGCTCCGGCATCAAATGTACTTAGCACGGCGCCGCCTGCGATATGAGAGGGTGTTTTGGTGGACGGGAATAGCATCAATCCGACGCTGTCGTTTCAGGCGCTGCGGCAAACAATGCGGCCAGCGTCGCAGGTCCGCCCTGGAGAACATTCAGGTCGACGTCGCCGCTGATGCCGTCGACGCGGCCCCGGTTGTGATACTGCCAGTAGATCCAGTTGTCATGGCCCGGCCGCAGCGCCAGCGAACGCAGCCAGCGCGGGCGGCTGGCTAGCTGCCCGGCATAGGCTTGCGCCACCTCGTCGGTCACATAGAGGATCGCCGTCTTGCCGAACGCCGCCTCGACCGGGCCGAGGAAGGCGGAGAGTTCGGCGCTCAGCTGTTCGGGAGTTGGCCGCTGCGGGCAATTGCCGCCGAACTCGATGTCTACCACCGGCGGCAGCAAAGGCTGATTGTGCGGCACCACCGAGATGAAGTTGCGTGCCTGATCCGCACCCGATCTGCAGAAGGTGAAGAAATGATAGGCACCGACGGCAAGACCGGCGGCGCGGGCCGCGCGCAAATTGGCGGCGAAGGCATCGTCGACATGATCGCCGCCTTCCGTCGCCTTGATCACGGCGAAGGCGACATCGTCGGCGGCAACACGCCGCCAGTCGATCTGCCGCTGATGATGGGAGACGTCGATGCCCCTGACCGGATATTTGCGGCGGTCCGGAGAAAACGTCTGGAAGTAGGTATAGCCGCCGGCCAGAACGAGGCCCGCCACGAGCAGACCGGCCGCGCCCCATAAGACGATCCGGTTTTTCAAACGAGACCTATCCCTTTTGGTCCGCCCTGCCCGCCGCTAAGGCTCCGGGCGTTCGTCGCTCGAAAAGCCAAATCGCTGGCTTTTCCTCCGCTTCGCGGACCGCTCCTCACCCTCGCTCCTTCAGCAGCCGGCCCTTCTCGCGCGACCAGTCGCGCTGCTTTTCGGTCTCGCGCTTGTCGTGCAGCTTCTTGCCGCGGCCAACGGCGAGCAGCAGCTTGGCACGGCCTTGGTCGTTGAAGTAGATCTTCAGCGGCACCAGCGTCATGCCTTCGCGGTCGACGCTTTGCGCCAGCTTTGCCATCTCGCGCTTGTTGAGCAGCAGTTTGCGGCGGCGGCGCGGCTCATGGTTGAAGCGGTTGGCCTGCAGATACTCCGGCAAATAAGAGTTGATCAGCCAGATCTCGCCGCCCTCGACCGAGGCGTAGCTGTCCTGGATATTGGCCTGGCCCTGGCGCAGCGATTTCACTTCCGTACCGGTCAGCACCAGGCCGGCCTCGATCGTGTCGAGCACCTCATAGGAAAACCGCGCCTTGCGGTTTTCCGCAACGGTCTTGTTGTTGGGATCGGCTTTTCTGACTTGATTCATGATGCGGAGAGGTGGCGCCTCATCCCTAGTTTATCAAGCCGGCGTGCTTCATCGCCGCGTCGATCTTCTCGGCGGTCGACGGCTCGACCGTCATTAGCGGCGAGCGCAGCACGTTCTCGACCTTGCCCAGCTTCGACAGCGCATATTTCGCGCCGGAAACGCCGGGCTCCATGAAAATCGCCTTGTGCAGCGGCAACAGACGGTCCTGCAGGTCGAGCGCCTTGGCGCTGTCGCCGGAAAGCGTTGCCTCCTGGAATTCAGCGCAAAGCCTGGGTGCGACATTTGCCGTCACAGAAATACAGCCGACGCCGCCATGCGCGTTGAAGCCGAGCGCCGAGGCGTCTTCGCCGGAGAGCTGGATGAAATCCTTGCCACAGGTGGCGCGCTGCTCCGAAACCCGCTCGACCTTGCCGGTGGCATCCTTGACGCCGACGATGTTCTTGAAGTCATGCACCAACTGGCCCATCGTCTCGGGGCTCATGTCGACCACCGAGCGCGGCGGAATGTTGTAGATGATGATCGGCAGACTGGTTGCCTTGGCGACGGCGGCGAAATGCGCATAGAGGCCGCGCTGTGTCGGTCTGTTGTAATAGGGCGTGACGACAAGGGCCGCGTCGGCACCCGCCTTCTCGGCATACTGGACCAGGCCGACCGCCTCTTCGGTGTTGTTGGAGCCGGCGCCGGCGACGACCGGAACCCGGCCCTTGGCGACCTCGATGCAAACCTTGACGACTTGGCGGTGCTCGTCATGCGACAGCGTCGGCGACTCGCCGGTGGTGCCGACCGGGACCACGCCCGTCGTGCCTTCGGCGATCTGCCAGGTGATGAACGCGCGAAAGGCTTTCTCGTCGAAACGGCCGCTCTTTTCGAACGGTGTGACGAGCGCGGTCAGCGAGCCTCTTAGCATGTCGTCCAACTCCTTGGGACTAGCGCATGACCCCGAAAATCGCAGTCGATTTCGGAAAGGGTTATGCGCCAAATTTAAATTGCTACAACGTCCTTTGCGCGTCTGAGAAGACCCGCGGCGCTGTAGGTGTTTGTCGTGCGCGCCTTCTAGCCGAAAGCGAAGCGGCGCACCATAGTCTCGACATTGTTGCGCGGCAAGCATTGCGCCAGCAATTGCAATTCGAACGACCTCGATAAGGTTTTCTTTACGGGCCCTTCATCACAGACGAATAGGCTGCAGTTCATCTGTGCCAGTGGTAGCATCGAAGAATAGGAAATGACCAAATCCATGCCGACCAGGCGGCCTCATCTTTTCGCGCTTCTCGGCGCGATCGTTGTGCTGGTCCCCGGCGCGGCGATCGGCGGCAGCGTCGATGGGCAGGTCACGTCGGCGATCCCGATGACGGAGCCGCAGAACGATGCACTGCAGCAGTCCCCTTCGCCATCCGCCAGCGTCGCGGCGCTGAAGAGCGGTCTCGATGCGCTTGCGGCAAACGACATTCAGCGCGCGCGCCAGGTGCGCGAAGCGCTGCCGGCCAAATCGCTCGATCGGCACATCCTTGCCTGGGCGATTGCGCTCTATGGCGGCGACCAGGTGCCGAGCGGCGACATCGCCGATGCCGCGAAGATGCTGCCGAACTGGCCGGGCACGATCGCCTTGCGCAAGAACAGCGAGCGCGCGCTCTATCGCGAGAACCCCGCGCCACAGGTCGTGGTGCGGGCGTTCGACGGCAGCCAGCCGCTGACCTTCGAGGGCGTGGTGATCCTTGCGCGCTCCTATGTAGCGCTAGGCAATACCAAGGCGGCGCGCTCGGTGCTGTCGCCATTCTGGCGCACCGAAAAGCTCGAAGCCGGGGACGAGGCGGCGGTCATCCGCGAGTTCGGCGCGCTGATCCCGGCCGCCGACCATCGCTTCCGCATGGAGCGCATGTTTTATGCCGACCGGGTCGCTTCGGCGCTACGCGTCGCCGGTCTCGCCGGCGCCCAGCAATTGGCCGACGCCTGGGCGGCGGTCAGCAAGGGCGACAAGAACGCGGCCAAGCTGCTGAAGGCGGTGCCGGCAGCGCAGCGGGCGGTCGGCTATCTCTTTGCCGAAGCCGAATATCTGCGCAAGCAACAGAAATTTTCCGACGCAGCCGCGCTGGTGATGAAGGCGCCGGGCGATCGTGACGCTCTGGTCGATGCGGACGCCTGGTGGGTCGAACGCCGGGTGCTGTCGCGCGAGCTGGTCGACCAGGGCGACATGAAGACCGCCTACAGAATAGTCGCCGCGCATGCCGCCGAAAGTCCCGCCAATGCCGCCGAGGCGGAATTCCATGCAGGCTGGTACGCGTTGCGCGGCCTCAACGACCCGAGCACCGCCGCCAAGCATTTTGCGCAAATCGCGGAGCTCGCCCAAGGGCCGATGTCGCTGTCGCGCGCCTATTACTGGCTCGGCCGTGCCGCCGAAGTCGGCGGGCCCGGCAATGCCAAGGATTTTTTCAGCCGTGCCGCTAGCTACGGCACGACCTTTTACGGCCAGCTCGCCGGCGAGCGTGTCGGCCGGCAGACCCTCAATATCGTCTACCCCCAGCCAAGTGCCGCCGACCGCCGGAATTTTACCACCCGCGAGGCGGTCAGCGCCATCGAGCGGCTGCAGCAGGCAGGCTATGACCGCTATGCCGAAACCCTCTACCGCGACCTTGCCGGGCAGCTGAACAGCCCCGGCGAACTGGCGCTGCTTGCGGTGTTGGCGGAAAGACAAGGCAACCATTTCATGGCGCTGAAGGTCGGCAAGATCGCCGGCGCCCGCGGCATCGACGTAGGCGCGCTGTCGCATCCGCTCGGCGTCATTCCCGACACCGCCAACGTCTCCGGCTCGGGCAAGGCGCTGGCCTATGCGATTGCCCGGCAGGAAAGCGAGTTCAACATCGGCGCCGTCTCCAGCGCCGGCGCGCGCGGACTGCTGCAGCTGATGCCAGGCACGGCCAAGCAATTGGCGAAGAAGGCCGGCATGACTTTCTCGCAGGCGCGGCTGACCACCGATGCCGGCTACAATGCAACGCTGGGCGCCGCCTTTCTGGGCGAGCAGCTCGGCCGTTTCGACGGCTCCTACGTGCTGACCTTCGCCGGCTACAATGCCGGCCCCGCCCGCGCCGCCCAGTGGGTGACGAAATACGGCGATCCGCGCGGCAAGGACGTCGACGCCGTCGTCGACTGGATAGAGCGGATTCCCTATACGGAAACAAGAAGTTACGTTCAGCGCGTGATGGAGAATTACGAGGTCTACAAGATGCGTATCTCCGGCAAATACGACATTGTCGGGGACTTGGTGAACGGCCGGGGGTGACGACCGGGCTTCAAACCGAGTCAGGCTACGAAGGAACGCGAATTTGTCGGTCACGGCGTATTTTGTTCTTGCTTTGTGCCGGCAGCTATGCTACTAATTTCGGTGTGGTGCTAATTGGCTCGAACGACCCGCCCACCGAGGCGGGTTTTTTGTTTCTGGCTATGAAGGTTCCGGACGTGGAGTTGGCGGGACAGCGGCCCGCTCTGTCCTGCCCTCCTTGCCAATCACCAGACATCTCCCCAAGCGCAGGGCAATCGCAGTTGGATTCTTACGAAGATGGACCCCCACCCTAACCCTGCCCACAAGGGGGAGGGAATGCTGCCGCGCGCCCTTACTTCCCCTTTTGGCGCCGAAAGGCAGGCAATTTGCCGAGGTCAGCGCCAACGGAAGTCTCCCTCCCCCCTTGTGGGGAGGGGTTAGGGGTGGGGGTCCGTCGTAGAGCGAAAGCCTCGACTTTCCATCTGCAATAGCCCTGCCCCCAAGTGGGAGATCGGCAGCTTCGGGGACAGTGCCTTTCTGCATCCTACGAAACCTGGCGAAAGCGACTATGGCAGCCAATCTTCCCGTTGAGGGACCTCCAACGCCGGCGCCTTCCCTATTTGACCTTACCTGCCCCTCGCCTGTAGCAATCGAAGCGATCCGGCGGTGAGAGGAACGGAGTCTACATGCCAATCGAGCAGGGTTTTTCCGATTTCTTCTACGCCGCGCCGGACGGGCTGTGCCTGCACGCCCGCATCTACGGCGAAGCGAATTCCGGCCGCTGGCCAGTCGTTTGTCTGCCTGGCCTGACCCGCAATTGCCGTGATTTTCACGATTTGGCGCTTTATCTATCGACGCAGGCGAGGCGTAGGGTTGTCGCCTTCGATTATCGCGGGCGCGGGCAGTCCGCCTACGATGCCGATATCGGCCATTACAATGTCGGTATCGAAGCGGGCGATATTCTCGCCGGGCTGGCGGCGCTGAGCATCGAGGAGGCTGCCTTCATTGGGACGTCGCGCGGCGGACTGATCATCCATGTGCTCGGGGCGATGCGGCCGGCCGTGCTGAAGGCCATCGTCCTCAACGACATCGGCCCGGTGATCGAGGCGCAAGGTCTCGCCCATATCCGCTCCTATCTCGACCCCGCACCCAGGCCAACGGCGTACGCGGAGGTGGTCCGCGGCCTGCGCGGCACCCATGGCGCGGATTTTTCGACGCTGACCGATGCGGATTGGGAGCGGATGGCATCAGCCCTCTACCGCGAGACCGAGGAGGGATTTCTGCCCGATTTCGATCCGAAACTGGTCGAGACGCTGGCGGGGCTCGATCCCAGCCGGCCGCTGCCAGATCTGTGGCCACAGTTCGACGCACTGGCGGCCATCCCGATGCTCGTCATACGCGGCGCCAATTCGAAGCTGCTGTCCGCTGAAACGCTCGAGCAGATGCGGACGCGCCATACCGATATCGAGACGATCACCGCCGACGGCCAGGGGCATGCACCGTTTTTGGACTCCGGGATCCTGCCGAGCAGGATCGCCAGTTTTCTTGACCGGGCGGAGCAGCGGGGTGGTTAGAAGTAAAGCTCGACCGAGCGAAGTAATTCACGCGCAAGTTTTGCGTCGGTCAAAGCATTCCGGCGGCCGTTGACAGTTCCGTTGGAATTAGCGGTGAAATAATTTTATCGATGTCGGCGCTGCCCCTCATCCGCCTGCCGGCACCTTCTCCCCGTATGGCGACGGGGAGAAGGGAGGTATCTGCAACGCTGGGGATTAGCGAAATCTTTCGCAAGAGCGCCTTTCTCCCCGTCGCTATACGGGGAGAAATGCCCCGCAGGGCAATGAGGGGCAGCGCAACCCTGAGCGGCTGGCTGATATCTCACGTCAGATCCGTCAGGATTTGGCGCTTCTCTTCGCTGGCTTTGGGGCCTTGCTTGCGGCCGGCTCGCCTTTTGGCCCTCGCCTTGCCGGAGGTGGAGCAGACAAAGCGCTTGCGCCGCCACTGTCCGCGCCACTGCACCGCGGCGTCTCCAGCACAGTGACGCAGCCATCGAGGTCGTTGGTGGCCAGATGCGCGTAGCGCATGGTCATCGACAGCGTCTGGTGGCCGAGCCACATCTGCACACGCCTGATATCGATGCCGCCCTGGACCAGACGCGAGGCACAAGTATGGCGCAATATATGCGGCACGACCTGATCGTCGGCGCCAAGCCCGACCTCGGCCTTGGCATCGTTCCAGATGGCGCGAAACTGCGCCTGGCTGAGCTTGGTGAACGGGCCTTTGGGCCGGCGGCCCTCGGTGGCCGGCAGCTTGATCACCTCTTTTACCCGCTCGGTCATCGGAATGGTGCGGCTGCGGCCGGATTTGGTGATCCAGAAACTGACGCGGTGCTCCTGGATATCGTTCCAGATCAAACCCAGCGCTTCGCCGAGGCGGCAACCGGTGTCGACGAGAAAGACGGAAAGCCGATAAGCGTCCTCGCTGCGGCTCTTGATGGCGGCGAACAGCCTGGCTTCCTCGTCCCTTTCGAGGAAACGAATCCGTCCCGCCCGCTCCTTCTGGCGACGGAACTCGGGCAGGCTGTGGATATCTCCCATCTTGTGAGCCTTGCGCAGCAGTTTGCTGAGGGCAGCCATCTTCCGGTTGATGGTTGCGTTGCTGTTGCCGCGCTGGCGCAAGGTGCCGATAAGATTGTCGAGGGTGCTTTGGTCAAAGGCGCTGAAACGCTCCCCAAGGAGGATCTCGTCTATTTCGCCGATGAAGGAGCTGACATTGTATTTGTGCCGCCCGTCATCCCAAAGTATGTCCCGGTATGCTGAAAACAGTTCTCCGATCCTGTGCGACTTTACTTCTCGTATCTTGTTATAACTGTATTTTATCTTGGCAGTTTGAGAAGAAAACATCAAAAAATGATCAGAGGTTCCTCCCTCTTGAATCGCATCGTTCGTCATTATTCGCCACACCCCCGAGTGGATAGGCCTAGACCTACCTGCTTGGCGGTGCCCTTTCAAGAGTTTTAAGCGCTGCGGCCGATTTCATCCACCAGTGGCGGATCCCAACGACATCGTTCCACAACCCTGTTCAGCTACCGAACCCCCTTTTCCTTCTGTTTGCTACCAGTCGCGAAAACAAAAACAGCCCGGGCGTTAAAGCGCCCGGGCTGGATTTCATTTGCCTTAAGTCCAGCCCTTAGAACGAGCGCTGGAAGCGGAGGAAGCCGCCAACGGCGTTTTTCTTGTCGCCCGGGATGCCGGTCCAGTTGTATTCATAACCGGGCAGCGAGTCGCTATCGATGTGGTGGCTGTTATGAGCCCAGTCCACTTCGGCCGTGATCGTCATGCCGGGAACGATGTCGTAGGCGATATTGGCAGCGACACCAGCTTCCTTGGCTTCGTCATACGACGCCTGCAGGTTGAACGAGGTCTTCTCGTTGATGGTGTAGGTACCACCACCCCAGACTGCCCAGTTGCCGCCCCACTGCTTGTAGAAGTTGCGCGGGACATTGTCGTCAGAGCCGTAGCCGGCCATCAAGAACAGCGCCAGATTCTGCATCGGCGTGACGTCGAGGCGAATCTTGCCGGCCCACTCTTCCAGGCTGCTGTCATAGGCAACAACACCGCTGATGGAGCCCCAGCCCTGCGTGTACTTCACGCCGCCGACGACATACGGGACATAGCTGTCGATCGAGTCGTGACCGAGGCCGCTGAAGTCGAAATTAACGAAGCCTTCACCGGTTTCCAAGGAGGCCACCGCCGAGAAGCCGTTGCCGGCATCGAAGTAATACTGGACGACGTTGGTATCGAAGCCGCCGTAGGGAACGATCGTATCCTGGATAACATTGCCGGCGTAGCCGGTGAACGTGTTGAAGGCTGTTTCGTCCTTACCGACGCGGAGACCGCCGAGCTGGATCCAGGCGAAGTTCAGCGAAACGCCTCTGCTGCCAAAGTCGGAATAGCCACTAGCGTAACCGGTTCCCCAGTTAAACCGGGTCTCGGTGTAGGTCTTCAAGGTGCCCATCTCGGTTTCCTGGCCGGTGTAGGTCCTCAGCGTGAAGCGAGCCTGCTTGTAGTAGCCGTCGTTGGTGCTGGGATCGCCATTTATACCATCCAACAGGTCCTGGTACCTGGCGCCGTCGAACGAGCCTTGCTGGCCAACGCTGATGTCATAGCGGACGTAGCCGCCGATGCGCAGGCAGATTTCGGTGCCGGGGATGTAGTAGTAACCAGCGCCGTAGACGTCGCAAATCTTGACGTATTCAGCGGGTTCCGGCTCGGCGACGACGACGGCGTCGGCGGCGCGCGCACCGGAAACTGCGATCAGTGCCGCAGCGGAGCCGAGAAGAAGGCTCTTGATGTTCATTTTCTGACCTCCAGTCA
>NZ_JAMYNR010000024.1:0-90383 GCF_040319155.1 Mesorhizobium sp. M0954
ACCCGCTCGGGACTGGAAGGGTTCGGCCGCAGTTTGCGACGGACGGATGAGGTTGTCGTCGAGGCCACGGGCAACGCCATGGCGGTGGTGCGGGTTCTGTCGCTCTATGTCGGCCGGGTGATTGTCGCCAACCCGAGGCAGGTGAAGGCGATCGCTCATGCCAGGATCAAGACCGACAAGATCGATGCCGGCGTTCTGGCGCAGCTCCATGCCAGCGGCTTTCTGCTGGAGGTCTGGGTACCTGACGAGCGGACCGAGCGGCTTCGCCGCCTCGTCGCGCGGCGCAACCAGGTCGTTCGGCATCGCACGCGCGTGAAGAACGAGGTGCATGGCATCCTGCAGGCGCACCTCGTGCCGAAGTGCCCGCATGCCGATCTGTTCAACCGTCGGGGTCGCGCCTGGCTCGAGCGGCAGGTGCTTCCCGACCACGAGCGGGCCGCCATCGCCCGCCACATCCGCGAGATCGACCGCCTGGCCGAGGATCCGGCCGACCTCGATCGCGACATCGCCCGGGAAGCGGTTGATGATGTGCAAGTCCGGCGGCTTCAGACGATCACCGGCGTCAATGCCATCGTCGCGAGCGGTATCATCGCCGCCGTCGGCGATATCCACCGCTTCGGCGAACCGCAGAAGCTGGTGAGCTACTTCGGCCTCAACCGCGTGTGCGCCAATCCGGTCTTGGCTTGGCGCAATATGGCCGGATCAGCAAACATGGGCGTTCCCATGCCCGCGCCATGCTGGTCGAGGCCGCCTGGGCGGCGGCGAAGGCGCCCGGACCGCTCAGAGCCTTCTTCCTACGCATCCGCAACAAGCGTGGTCATCAGGTCGCAGCCGTGGCGGTCGCCCGTAAGCTCGCGGTGTTGATCTGGCATCTGCTGACAAAGGAGCAGGACTACTTCTGGGCTCGCCCGGCGCTGGTGGCGGCAAAGCAGGGGCGGCTCGCTCTCAAGGCCGGCGCGCCGGGCGAGCGCGGTGTCGGTCGCCGCGGTTCGGCTTACGCCTACAACGTGAAGGAGTTGCGAAACAGCGAGAAAGCCGCGGCCGAGAATGCCGAACGTGCCTACGAGCTAATGGTTCGGCATTGGCGGTCACGCGGGCCGAAGCGGCGCACGGACGCCACAAACGAGGAACGACTATAACGGCTGCGTGGCGGCACTCTCATCCTCTCGCACCACTCTTTGCCACGTGGTCGTCCGTGCCGGACAAATATAGCACAAGGAAATCTGGCGGCACGACCTACGCCCTCGGTCCGCTCCAGAACGGCGCCGTGCTCGACGCCTCGCAGCCGGCCGTGGCGCCATCGCACCGGCCAGCCTTGACTGCGTCTCGACACGCTCGCATGGGAAATCCTGTGGGCCGGGACGAAGAAACAGGCTCACCTGAGCCGAACAAAGAAACGCAACAGGAATCGAAAAAGTCGAAATCAGGGTTGTCGATGTCATCCGTCGTGTAGATGATGCGGCGCACGCCCTCGGGAAATGCGAAGAACGGCACGACATGGAGCCAGTTGCGCCGCCAGCTTTGCGTTATCGCCGGATATTTCTGCCCCCAGTAGCCGGCTTCGAAGTCCTCAACGGCCTTCATGCCGGCTTGGGCGTCCTTGGCCCGGTAGATCGCGCGCAGCGCCGGCATGCGGTCCTTCCACGACACGAACTCCAGGGAATGACGGATCAGGTGCACGATGCAGGTTTGGACGACGGTCTGGGGAAAGACGGCGTTGATCGCCTCGGGAAAGCCTTTACAACCGGCACAGTAGCTTGGCGCGGACATCGGCCTCGGCCGCCGCGACCGCCGCAGCCTCATCGAGGAAATCACGAACCCCTCCGCCAGAGGCAAGCCGGAGTGCCCGGTTGCGCTGCGAGCGCGAATCCGTAGTTGTCGTGTAGCCCGCCGGCTCCCATGGTTGCTGACCCTGGAAAGGAGCCGGGAATGAGAGACAGCCACCGGGAGAACAGACTTCTGGTATTTAACAATGCCGACGGCAAAAAGGGCGCACGAGGCGCCCTTCGATCCAGCTCGGCAAGCCGCTTCGCGCTCGTTTTCAGAAGCGGTAGGTGACACCTGCCCCTATCAACCAGGGATCGAGCGCGGCCTTGCCTGTGAGCTTCGCGCCGGCCACCGTGACGTCGAAGTCTGGCTTCAGGAAAAGCTTCTTCACGTCGAAGTTGACGCCCCAGTGCTGATCCACCATGTAGTCGAACCCGACCTGGAGCGCGGTGCCGAACGTGTTCTTAACCTTGAGAGCATCGGCGCTGCCGGCATCCTGGTTATAGAAGATCGTGTAGTTCACGCCGGCGCCGATATAGGGCTTGAAGGCGCCGAAATTGGTAAAATGATACTGCAATGTGAGCGTGGGCGGTAGCAGCCAAACCTTGCCGATATTGCCCAGCCCGCCGATCGTTCCCTGGCCCTCGATGTTGGCATAGGTGGTGCCGAGGATAAGCTCGGCGGCGATGTTGTCCGTGAAGAAATACGAGATATCGAGTTCCGGCGTCACCGTGTCCGAATAGGAAAGACCTGAGCCGGGCACCGCATTGACGTAGCCAGAATCCTCAGTGATGACTCCCAGCGCACGCAGGCGGATTTGCCAAGGGCTTGGCCATTCCGTGACCGAGGCTCCTGCCTGCGGGACGCTCGCCGCTTGCGCAAGGTCCGCCGCGACGGCCTGCTGTCCCATCACGATGAGGACAACGGCCGCTGTTACTCCCCGTGCCGCGCGCATTTGGTTTCTCGCCATGATATTTTCTCCTTGCTGTTTAGAAATGATGCACTGAACAACGAAAAGTCTTGCTCGAATTGCATGAGATTGGCGGAGCGCTCAGCGCAGTTTGCGTGGGACCGCGCACACATTATTTGCGCCGTGCTCGCAATCATCGACCTGTACTCACTGATTGAAACGTTGCTCTTTGTCTGGGTCCCGCCCACCTATCGAACGCCATCAGCTTGCCAGCCGATCGCACTGCGAGGGAAATTGGTGCCCAAGGCAATGAATGCGGCCCGCTCCCGATTGTTCTTGCCGTAGCCGTGCCCGCCCGCGCCGGGCTCATAGAAGTAAGCGGAATAGCCAAGAGCCTGCAGCTTTGCGGCCATCTTACGCGCGTGGCCCGGGTGGACGCGGTAGTCCCGCTTCGTGGTGGCGAGCAGGACCGGCGGATAGGGCTGTCCCGGCGTTGCGGCGTGATAGGCGGAGATTTCCTTTAGGAAAATCCATTCCTCCGGCTTGTCGGGATCGCCATATTCGTCAATCCAGCTCGCGCCCGCCAAAAGCTTGGTGTAGCGGCGCATGTCGACAAGCGGCATTGTGCAGAACAGCGCGCCGCAACGCTCTGGATAGCGGGTAAGCATATTGGCGATCAGAAGGTCGCCATTTGAGCCACCCTCGGCGGCAATCCGCCTCGGCAGCGTAATGCCCCTTCGCACGAGGTCGGCGGCAACTGCGGCGAAATCGTCATGGGCGAGACGCTTGCCCGCCCTGCGCCCCGCCTCGTGCCAACGGGTGCCGAACTCGCCGCCGCCCCGTTCGAGGCACAGCTTGCCGAGCGAGGAGTTGTAGTGGGGCATGACCGATTTGCCGCACCCGCCGTAGGCGGTGAGGTGAACCGGGGCATCCCCGTTCCCGTTCGCCGGACCGACCTGCGTATAGGGGATCATCTCACGACCGGTCGAGACTGCCTCGTGGCGCGTGACCACCAGCCCGGATGCGTCGAAATTCTCCGAGTTGCGCTTAAGGATTACTGGAGCGCCGAGAGGCGGCGCGGCATTGAGGTCTAATAGGAGAAGCTTCCGCGGCGTGATCGGGTCCTGAGCCGAAATGAGGACCTCTCCATTGGTCTCGTGACGTTCCGCATTGAGCGACCGAAGGTGAACAGTCCCTTCGGCGGGCACGGTGTCCAGCGCTGGGCGCGTCCATTCCTGGCGGTCGGGGGTGAACATCTCGAAACGCGGATCGAGGTTGACGAGGTAGGAGATAATGCGCTTCCCGTTATTCCAGAAGAATGACTGCAGGGAGCGCCTGTCGCCTGGTTCAAAGAGGATGGCAAAACTGCGCTCGCCGGCGATGAAGGAGGAAAGCGAGATGCCGATCAGCGCGTCCGCGGCATGGGTCATCCCTCCCACTGCCCATGGCTTGCGCGGCTTTTCCGCCAGCCAGTCGCCGAAGCCGCTCCATGAAGCGTCCGGAGGAAGGTCGATCCGCATCTTCGGCCCGCTCCTGTCACCGATTCGGCCGATCTTCTCAAAGAAGGTCGACTGCTCGATGAACCAGAGGCGCTCGCTCTCGGCGGTGCGGTCCAGACGGCCGGACACGCCGAGGGATTCGGAACCGGTCTCGAAGATTACCGGCGCGGTGAGCGGATCCGCGCCACGCTTCCACAGCCGCACGGTGCGCGCGTAGCCGGAGCGGGTGGCCATGCCATCACCAAACGCACTGGAAAGCAGAAGCGTGTCAGGGTTGAGCCAATTAACCCCGCCCTTGGCCTCGGCGAGGTTGAAACCGTCGGCGACGAAGCTAAGAGACTCCAGATCGAATTCGCGATGCACGACCGCCTCGCTGCCGCCGCGCGACAGGCCCAGAACGGCTCTTTCCCGTCTCTCCGGCTCAAGGGATGCGCCGCGCCAGATCCAGTCCTCTCCGTCGCTAGCGGCGAGGGCGCCCAGATCGAGCAGTAGCTCCCAATGGGGATCCTTCTTCATGTAGGCGGCAAGGGTGGTCCGGCGCCACAGTCCGCGCGGATTTCCGGCATCTTGCCAGAAATTGTAGAGGTACGGGCCGCGGCGGGTGATCAAGGGAATCTTGTCAGGACGGTCGAACATCGCTGTCAGCGCGTCGCGGTCGCGATCGAACTGCGTTACACCGAAGTGCCCCAGGGTTCTGGCCGACTGGCTGGCGGCCCAGTCAAGTGCCCGTTCGCCCTCTACATCTTCGAGCCACAGATAGGGATCATCGTCGGGAGCATTCAGCGTTGGCCGGAAATCGAATACGGTCATGTTCGGATAACGTGAAGAATGATGTCGACTGGAAACAGCCGCAACGTCCTGTCGGCTCGGAAAGGCCCAGTTTTCGCGGCTGCGACCGCATGTTCGGCGAGCTTGATCATGGCATGATTTCTCCTCAGTCCTTGCCGCAGCGCGTTTGCAGATAGCCTCGCACGTGTCGTGCCAAACGAGAAAATCATTTCACAACAATGACATGGCTCTGATTGCGGTGTGTCTCATGTCCGACTTTGTCGAAGACCCGACAACGAATGCAGCCGTGACCGCCTGATAGAACCTCCTGTGCCAGCTCGGTGGGCACTGCGGAATAAGCAGTGAAGCTCACCGCGAAACTGGCCGAGCTTCGGACCGACATCGGCGACGGGGCGATCGACGACCGCTACGTCGCCGGTGTCGGGCGCGGCACAGCCTGAGGACCCGCGGCGGCGATCATCGAATAACTGTGTTTACGATGGCTACATCCTGGCCCACCGGTCGGCGGGCAAAAGACTGCTTTGCGGCCTTATCCCTCCGCCTGGATTGAGTCGCAGGGACCGAATGGCGCACGTGCTTTTGGAACCGGCAGAGTGGTCATAACGCAATTCTCTTCCGGCTATCTTTACAGAGGTTCGACAATCCAGTTGGTGAAGGTCCCAGATCGCGCAATCAATTGAGCGCTCAGGTCTGGGCATGCGCCCATCCGCAACCATTTCATCAAGAGCATCGATCCGACACCAACATAGAGAATTGCTTCCCCATGAGAGAGGCGTCGCGGCGGACATGAGATTGCGTCACTCTTCATGGTCGCGGCCTCCGACGATGTCGGGATCGAGCCGGTGCAACGGCACGATAGGGCGAAGAATCTGGCAGCTCTTGAAACTGCCGACCTCGATGGGAGAAGGCATATCGCGATCTGGCCGGCAGAGACACCAGGTTCTGCACTGTCCGTTCATGAAGACTTCGTGCTGGTCTCCATAAGAGAAGTATTCTGGTGCAGAAGGTGCCCGATTAGCTAAAAGGCGACATCGACGTGCAAATCGGGCGCCGACGTGAGGCGTCCCCCTCAATGTCGGATTTCCGACCGGATCGCAAATCCGCCAACCCATTATTTAGTAAGACATTCCTTCTCTGGCACGGCACATGCATGGGATTCTGCGAACGCATCAGCGAGAGGTCCTCCATGATCATGCGCACCGAAAATGCCGTCGCCGCAGTGAAAACCGCGCTCTCGCATGCCATCAAGCCGCCCAAAGGCCGGCGCGTCATGGTCGAGACGGGCGACTCGGCCGGCTTCAAACACCTAATGGCCTGGAAAGCGTCTCGCGTAATGGCGACGCGGTCATCGAGGCGGGCGGAAAGGATATACGTTGATGCCCCCAACCCACGTCGCCGGCATGACCCGTCGATTGTCACCGCTCTGGAATGCTCGGGTCTACATTCGACAACCCGAACGCGCAGGACAATTCTCGCAAATCCGGTCGGCACCGGGGCTCGAAAACGCCCGCGAGGGGGAGCCCAATCGCTGTGGCCGATATTCGCCGCGAACAACCCGCCGAGTGGGAAAAAACCTAAAGGAGCAAAGCAAGTGGAGCTATCTTGCATTGGAGTCGGTGCTGGGCCGTCTAATTTGAGTCTTGCGTGTCAGATACACGAGCAAATTGGGCAAGGGGCGCTGTTCCTGGATCGGCAAGTCGCCTTCCGTTGGCATCCAGGCATCGCTTTTGATTTCTCAGAGCTCCAGGTGAGCCACTTCAAGGATCTGGTCACGCTGGTGAATCCGCGATCAGCCTACACTTTCGTAAACTACCTGTACGAGAACGGACGTCTGTACCACTTCCTGAACGCACAGTTCGAGGCTGTGTTCAGAGCTGAGTTTGAGCAGTACCTGAACTGGGCCTTCCACAGGAACCCACTTGTCCGTGGCGGCGAGACCGTGCACGAAATCCGCTTTGACGGCGAGTTTCGGGTGCGGACGGATAAGGCGGTTCTCGGCGCCAGAAACGTCGTGGTCGGCATTGGCAAGCAGGCGCAAATTCCGCCTCAGTTTCAGGGCTGGACTGGACGCAACCTGTTCCACTCATCTGTTTTACTGCACATCCATCCCGAGGTGCGGAGAAAGCATGTCTGCGTGGTTGGCGGAGGCCAGTCGGGAGCCGAGGTGATGTTGCACCTTGTCGGCCTGCCGAAAGAACGGCGGCCTGCCTCGATCACTTGGGTCTCGCAGCGTGAGAACTACCTGCCTCTCGACAACAGCCCGTTCACAAACGAGTTGTTCATGCCCTGCTTTTCGGATCGTTTCGCGGCGATGAGCGAGTCGCAGCGCAAGCTGCTCCTGCGGCGTTTCGTGCTTGCCTCGGACGGCATTTCGGAAAGCACGTTGCGCGCGATCTATCAGGCGCTATACCGCCACGCATTTTTCGAGCTAAACCGATGCGACATCACACTGCGGCCAGGCTGCACCGTCTCGCACTGCATCAACGCCGGCGCGGGTCACAGGCTGACCCTGCAGCACAGCATGGACGAAGTCGAAGAAGTCACGGCTGACATCGTCATCCTGGCCACCGGCTACGAGAACGCGGTGCCAGACTTCTTGGAACCCATCGCACACCGGCTGGAGCAGATCGACAATGAATTAGCTATTCGCGAAGATTTTTCGGTGAGCTGGGACGGACCGCGTGACAGACGCATCTTCGTACAAAACGCGAGCCTCGGGCAGCGCGGCCTGGCCGATCCGAACCTAAGCCTGCTGGCCTGGCGCGCGCGCCGCATCCTCGATAGCCTTCTTGGGCGCGCGCCATGCGCGAACCCCGAGCATCCTGGCTTCATCAGCCATACCTCGATCGAGAGCTGGCCCGCCTCCGCAGCCGAAGAAATGGGCAGCGGGATATGACTCGTAGACTTTTGATCATCGGCGGTGGCATCCTAGGAATGATGTCCGCCTCCGCTGCGGCGAAGGCCGGAGGCTTCTCCGAAATCATCGTGACCGAACAAGCCCTTGGACCAAGCGGCGCATCGCATTATTCTGGGGGCGTGCATTTCCCCTACGGTTGTCAAGACCGTACCAGGTCGCTCACTCGAAAGAGCGCCGTGGTCTTGGCGGCCATGGCTGGGTCGGCGGTCAGCGGATGGTGCCGGCCTTTAGCGATGCGTGTCGTGGCTGGACCGGGTGAAGCGATTGATCCGGCCCAGTTTACGGAACCCCTGGACCCGGCTGAGCCTGACATAGGCAGTCTCGCGCCGAGCTTCTGCGGACAATATCCGCCGGAGCGGAACGCACTTAGCATCGCCCTCCCACATGACGTGAGTCCGTATCCGTGGACCCGCAACTTGACCAGCGCCCGACTGCCCTAATCGGGATGTCCGACCAACCAGTCTTTCCAACAGGAGGCTTTTCGCATGTTGACTGATGCACAAAGAGAAAAGTGGCAGAAAGACGGATACGTCAGGCTCGAAAGGTTCTTCGCTCCAGCGGCTCAGGAAGATATCTCTAGTTTTGTCGAAGATATGTCACGCTGGGATGTCAGCGATGATAAATGGCTCATGTGGTTCGAGAAGACGACGGACAATCGAAAGATCATCTCCAAGATCGAGAATTTTCTCGACTTCCATGATCCATTGCGTCGTTTGCTCTTAGAAGATCAGCGCATAAAGTCAGCGGTCGAGGATTTGCTTGGCGAAGATTCGCGCAGGCTCAAGGAGTTGCTGATTTTCCACTACCCCGACAGCGGCGGCTATCTCCCGCATCAGGACATTTATCACATTCCACACAAACTCCCCGACCGGATGGTCCATGCGGTGGTTGCCATAGGCATCGACGACTCCGACCCGGAAAACGGCGGGCTTTTCTTCAGCCCCGGCAACCACAAAAAGGGGGTGTTTCCCATGGATGCCGGTGGGGTGATCGATCCTCAAGTCGCCGAAATGTTCTCGTGGGAACCCGTAGTATGGAAGGCTGGCGACATCTTCATCTTCGACGATTACGCACCGCACTACTCACGACCGAACAAAAGCAATCGTTCGCGGCGGACACTCTACTTGGTATTCCAGCGTGCTTCAACCGGTGGACCGACCCGCGCTGAATATAACGTGCTTAAGCGTGCCCTTAACCCGCCCGAGGGCAAAGTGGCCGATCTCGACAAACTCAAGCCCCCAAATGGCATTTTCTATCGCGATTGAGCTCACGCAGCCAGGCGGAGGCATGCCACACGAAACTGATCGACCGCTCAAAAATGCGCGGAGAGTATGGCGTTCTGATTTGCGGGCTCGCGGAGCATCGACCGCAGCCCGTTACGACGCTTCGGCACGTGGATTGTGGAGGTGGTCGCAGGGCGGTCCTCTATGACGCCTACAGCCCGACTGGCGCCCCCCTCGTCGCCCGCCTGGCGGCCCAGAGCCGCATTATTCTGGCCGAGGCCGCCAACGGGTTGGGCTGCCGCTTCTCTGCGCAACTTGCACAAGAGGCTGTTGCGTTGGCAGCCGAAGATCCCACGGCTTCAACAGCTTAGGTTCGTTGTCATGCGCAAATACACGTTTTCTCGAACGGAGCTGTCGCGGGCGTTCGGTATCGACATGGCCACGTTTGGAACGGGAAGCGTCGGCACGGGTTTTTCGTTCGGTAGGCTGGCACCGGGCGTTACATCCGAGCCCCATCGGCACGACGAAATCGAGGCCTTCGTGGTCCTGTCTGGCGCGGGCAAGGTCACGACCGACCGTGGGGAAATCTCGGTCGAGGCGGGCGATGTCGTTCTGTTCCACCCTTTTGAAGCGCATGTGCTGCGCAACGACGGAAACGAAGACCTAGATTTCGTCGATGTCTACTGGCGAGACGGCGAGGCCGCCCTTGATGCCGCTGCAAAGACCACGGCTCCACGCGGGCCGATCTTCGTCTTCTCCACGCCGCCGACGCCTAATGGCGATCTGCATTTAGGGCATCTTTCTGGCCCTTATTTTGGCGCTGATGTCTACACGCGTTTCCTGCGCATGAAAGGGGTCGAGGCCTACCACCTGACAGGAAGCGACGATTACCAGAGTTACGTCGCCACTCGTGCCGACGCCGATCAATCGACGCCCGCAGAGGTAGCGCGCCACTACGCGGACGAGATTCGCGCCACGCTTGCACTTTTTGACTGCGAGATCCACAGCTTCCTACACACGATGGGTGATGCCGCTTATTGCGAATTTCAAGCCGCGTGTTTCCGTAGTCTTCTGAGCAGCACGGCGGTAGATCTGCGCCAGAGCCCTGCACTTTTCGATGCTGTGACAGGCCACTATCTTTACGAGCCGGATGTTAGCGGCCTCTGCCCCGATTGCGGCGGCTCCGCCGGTGGCAACATCTGCGAGGAATGCGGCGCCCCAAACCTTTGCCACGACTTGGGTGCAGCCCGGTCACGGCAGTCTGCCGAGGCGCCGCTGGTCGGCTCCGTCCGCCGCCCGGAACTTGCCTTGGACCGATGCTACGACAATATCGACCGGCATCTAAGGGCGTCGGGCGTCCCGCTACGGATCTTGGATCTCTTCGCGCGCCTACGCCGACGCGGCAACTTTTCAGTGCCCATTATTCACCCCTCGGACTGGGGCCTGCCGGCCAAAGGGTTCCCGGGGCAAGTGATCTGGGTGTGGCCGGAGATGGCATTCGGTTTTCTTTATCACATCCAGGCGCTCGGCCGCTCGCTGGGCTGCGACTGGAAGGCGGCCATGCCCGGCAACGACTGGCAGATTGTCCATTTCTTCGGCTTCGACAATTCCTTCTACCACGCGCTACTCTATCCCGCTCTTTACGCCGAGGTCTTCTCCCACTGGACGCCACGCATCCACTATCACGTCAACGAGTTCTACCTGCTCGACGGCAAGAAGTTCTCAACCAGCTGCCGCCATGCGGTGTGGGGCAAGGAGGTTCTTAGCCCAAAGACAGTCGACGTCGTGCGCCTCCATTTGGGCCTGACACGCCCGGAAGGTGAGCGGACGAATTTCACGCTGGACGCGCTGCGCCGCACCGAGAACGAGGTGTTCCAAGGGATTTGGCTGAACTGGCTTGATGCGTTGAACCAGGAAATCAAGCAGGATTTTGCCGGCCGTGTACCCGATGCAGGCGACTGGAGCCCGGTCGACCGCGCCTTCTTTGCTCGGATAGAGATCTATCGCGCGGCGATGGAGCGCGCCTATTCGGACGAAGGCTTCTCGGTCCGGCGCGCGGCCGCTCAGGTCTGCGATTTCGTGCGCGATTGCGTGATCTACCGTCGGGCGCAAGACTATGCAGCGGCGCGACGTTTCTATCCCGCCCGCAATCGGACTTCGCTAGCCCTTCAGACGACGGCCGCTGCGATCCTGGCACCGACACTCGCTCCGCTGATGCCCCGATTCGCCAGAACGCTGGCGCGAGGCATCGATGGCGTCTCAACCGAAACATGGCCCCGGTCCGTCCAGCGCCTTGCGCCCGGGACGCGCTTTGATCTCGGACCCGTGTTGGTGTTCTACGCCAAATCCGACAATCCTCATCTCGATGAGGAGGAAGCACTATGAGCCCAAAGGTGCACCAGTGAGCTATCCCAATCTCGACCAGATCTGCGCGGCAATCAAAGCCGATGATGCCAAATATCTTTACTCGCTGTCACTGGCGACCGAAGCCGCTATCAGACGGTAGAGACCAGATTGGCGGACCTGAACCGACGCATCGTCGACACCCTGGCCCGCGCCTTCGAGGACCGCTCGGCCGATCGCTTCCCAGCCCTTGCTGTTTCGTGCCGCAAATGCCGTGTGGGCTCGACTGCGCTGACCAACCTCTTCGGCATCGCGGGATTTCCGTCCTCCAGCCGGTCAAGACTGTCATGCGGTTCGAGGCGCTTGGTCAACATGGCGCGCCCTGGATCGTGCGCCGATCACCGGAATGTCGAATGCGAATGCCTGCCTGATGGTATCTTCGATTCTGGCCGAGCCTGTACCGGCGCGGCAGTCGGCCGAAGAACAACTGAGCTACTGACAATCGGAAGGTAGCAGGTTCAAAATTCTGCCCCAGAAACCGGATATTGCGCACAGCCAGCGTTCACGATCGCGATGGTGAACAAGCTTCCAACCAGACCCGCGCAACGACAGCCCGTCGCCTGAAGATAGTCGGCGAGGGCCGGCAAATCCCTCGCAAGCGTATCCTCCGTCACATGCACGCCGTCTTCGCCGACAAAGCAGACGCTTGTCTCGTCGAGAGATAAGTCCAGCCCGGGTGCTCCTTCAGGATTGCGTGTTTGCTCGGGTACGGAGCCGCCCCTCAGTTCCCAATCGAGGAGCGATCCTACAATTCACATATTTGGAGATCGCTCGCTAGGTTACCCGGCTGTGAACCCTGCAAGCCGAAAATTCAGATGCCGCCCATGCAGAGATATTTCATTTCGAGGTAGTCCTCGAGGCCATGGCGGGATCCCTCCCGCCCGATGCCGGACTGTTTTATCCCACCGAACGGCGCCGCTTCTGAAGACATCCGGCCGGTATTTACCCCGACCATTCCATATTCCAAGGCCTCGGCCACACGCCAGACACGCTTCAGGTTGGAGGCATAAAAGTAGGCCGCGAGGCCGTAGATCGTGTCGTTGGCCTCACGCACGACCTGATCCGCATCTTTGAAGCGAATAATCGGGGCTAGCGGCCCGAATGTCTCTTCTTGCGCGACGGTCATCTCGCTGGAGACACCGGTCAGGACTGTCGGTTGGAAAAACGTGCCATTCGTGCCGATGCGTTTGCCCCCGCAGCGAATTGCGCCGCCTTTGGCGACGGCATCGGCAATATGGGATTCGATCTTGGCCAATGCGTGCTTGTCGATGAGCGGTCCGATGTCCACTCCGGGAGCGAAACCATCACCAACTTGAAGTTGGCGAGCCCGTTGCACGAATTTCTCGACGAACTCGTCGTGAACGCCCGACTGGACGTAAAGGCGGTTCGCCGAAACGCAGGTCTGGCCGGCATTGCGGAACTTCGCCTGGATCGCACCGTCAACCGCGGCATCGATATCGGCATCATCGAAGACGATGAAAGGTGCATTGCCGCCGAGCTCAAGGCTGACTTTTTTGATCTGGTCCGAGCACTGGCGCATGAGCAGGCGCCCGATCTCAGTCGACCCGGTGAAGCTGATCTTGCGGACCTTGGGATTGGTACAAAGTTCGCGGCCGACCGCGTCACCTTCGGACGCATAGATCAGGTTGACGACGCCTTCGGGAAAGCCAGCCTGATGGGCGAGGGCGAACATTGCTCCCGCCACGAGCGGCGTCTGTTCAGCGGGCTTGAGGACGATCGTGCAGCCCGCCGCCAAGGCTGGCGAGATTTTGCGCGCCACCATCGAGGCCGGGAAATTCCATGGCGTTATCGTGCCAACAACTCCGATGGGCTGCTTGATTACCAGCATTCGGCGGTCCATCGATGGTGCGGAGATCGTCTCGCCATAGACGCGATTGGCCTCCTCGGCGTACCATTGCAGATACGCCGCAGCATGCGATATCTCCGACTTGGCTTCTGCAAGCGGCTTGCCCATCTCCGCGGTGAGAATCTCGGCGAGATCGTCGGCGTGGTCGATGATCAACTGATGCCATCGCCATAGAACGTCGCTGCGCTCACGTGCGGTCAACCCTGCCCATCCAGGCTGAGCGACATAGGCCTTGTCGATCGCAGCGCATGTCTCCTCGACACCCATGTCGGGTAGTTCTGCCAGCACTTCGCCAGTCGACGGGTTGAGGACCTCGAATGTCCGCTCGCTAGTCCGCATGCCAAGTGCCGGCAGGCGATCAATGGGTCCAAACAGGTCAGGGGATCTCAGGTGACGGATCATCGGCAGGCACAGGGGCAATACCGGATTCCTCCTCAACGCAGCAGGTATATATAGCAGGTGCGGTGTGTACTCCGCGACGTCCGGGTTCCTTATAGGGCCTCGGCCAGACAGCTGATAGACCACGGTACCCAACTGGAAAGGGAGAATACCTGAATACGCTAGAAGATGCCTCGCGGTTCTACTAGTCGAACGATTGAACAACGGACATCGGCTTCGCCAGCCGCGCGGAGTGGATGCTGGTGGCCTGCGCCTAAAATCTGCGGACCACGAATCGGCGACTCGATCGACTCGAAGAGAGGCTGGCCTGAGGAGGAGCGCACCCCAATAATGACGCCTGAACCGGCAAATGCCTGGCAAGGCCCGCGAAAACCGCTTCTCGCGGCTTTAGACAGATCCCGTTTACCCGGCGAGCGCCCGCAAGATGAGAAAGAGGATGGAGAGGAACAGGGTGGCGAAGGCGCGCCGAGGGAAGACCGGCCGGCGCATTTGCATGGGGATGGAGCTCATGATCAATTCCCCGCCTGTTGCTGCGGCAAAAGATAGCCTGTCGTCGAATGGTCGAGCACCAGATAACGCGCGGCGACCGCCTTGACCTCGTCGGTGGTGACCTTGCGGACGCGGTCCGGCCTCTCGAGCACGTCCTTCACACTGCCACCGGTGGTGAGCGTCTTGCCATAAATGTTGGCGATGTGGTCCAGCTCGTCGTGCGCAAAAATCACCGAGCGGATATAGCGGTCTTTGGCCTTGTCCAGCTCGTCGCTGGTGACGCCATCCTTGGCGATCCGGGCGACTTCGGCAACGGCCGCCGCTTCGAGATCGACGAGCTTTGCATCGCCGCGCGGCGAGCCGGAGATGATGAAATTGGTGTCGTCTAGCATGGTGCCCTGGAAGGAGGCGCCGGCCGCCGAGGCTATGCCTTGCTTGACGACAAGCTCCTGATATAGCCGGCTACGGTTACCGCCGCCGAGGATCTCGGCCAGCAGGTCGAGCGCCTCGGCCTCGCCGGGCTCTGCCGTATGATAGGACGGCACCACCCATTGAGTGGAAAAGCTCGGCACCGATACGCGCGCATCGGTCATCGTCACTGTGCGCCTGGTGTTCTGCTCCGGCTCGACCGGGCGGTTGCGCGGGGGCAGGTCCGGCCCGCGCACAACCTTGCCATAGGTTGTCTCGGCCAGCGCCTTCACCGTCTCAGGCTCTACGTCGCCGGCCACCACCAGCACGGCGTTGTTCGGTCGGTAGTATTTGTTGTAGATGGTGAATGCGTCGGTGCCGTTCAGCTTCTCCATCTCCTGCATCCAGCCGATGACCGGAATGCGGTAGGGCTGGTTCTGCCGCAACGTCGCGTTGACCTGCTCGTCCAGCAGAGCATGCGGGTTCGTCTCTCTGCGCCAACGGCGCTCCTCCAGGATCACGTCGCGCTCGGTCTTGATATCATCCTCGTTGAGGATGAGGTTGAACATGCGATCGGCCTCGAAGCCCATCATCTCACCCAACGCCGAGGGCGCCACCGTCTCGAGGAAGGTGGTGTAGTCATAGGCGGTGAAGGCGTTATTATAGCCGCCGATGGCTGAGACGGCTCGGTCGAACTCGCCGGCGGCGTGGTTGGTCGTCGCCTTGAACATCAGATGCTTGAGGAAATGGGCAAGGCCTGATTTGCCGGGTGGCTCGTCGGCGCTGCCGATCTTGTACCAGACCATATGAGTGACGATCGGCGCGCGGTGATCGGGGATGACCACCACTTCCATGCCGTTGTCGAGCAGGAAATCCGTCACCTCGCCGCCGGCGGTGGCGGCCAGAGCCGGAGCGGTCGTCACCAGGGCCAGCGCGGTGGCAATGAACGCGTTGCGCAGCCAGGCGGACGATCGATGGCTCCGGTTGTGGTGGCTGGTCGAAAGGCAAGGTTCGAGGCAAAGTGATTTGTTCCTCATTTTGATGAAGGCGCCGCGTCCCCGTCTCCCCGCGTGGGAGGATCGGCGGGCAGCGCCGAGCCAGATGAATAAGCCCTTCATGGGGCCAGGCCTTACTCGAGCCTCATCTTTGGATGGACCCAGGAGACCTGCGGCGGTATTTCTTGGTGAGGTGATCATGGGACGGATTCTCCTTGGTCCGCGACGCCTTGCGGATGACCAAGCATGCACCGTGCCAGATCAGAAAACCGTTCGAGGCAGTGGGCAAATCGGGCTCTGCCATGTTGCGCATCCGACATTGTCGGACATCGGACAGGGCCGAACGCGACTCGCGCGGCTGAGAATATCTTCTTCGTTCGGAACACGATTGGGCGCGCTGCCGGGGAGGGGTATAGGATGCGCTTCGAATGGCCGCTGCGCTGCCGGTGAGAATGGAGATGTTGGTCGCCCCAGCGGAACCCTGTCCTCGACAGCCAGACCGGGTCGATGCTGAACGGCATAGGCGCGAGGAGCGTAGCGAACTCGAGCGCGGAGCCTGCTCGCGCGCGAAGACGGATCTGATCAAAGATCGACGAGTTGGACGATATCCGCTAGGCGCTGGAAAACGAAGATCGTAGGACTCGGGCGGGAAAAAACGATGCGGTCGCGCGCTTCTGGCGTAATGCGCCTGCCGCGAGGCCGTTGAGCCTGATGAGTTGCTGCGGGAAAGGGGAGTGTTTGCGCGGGACCTTGGTCAAACGTAAGAAACAACCGTCGAGCTCGCCGTGGATGGGGGCATGCAGGCACGTTTGTCGCTGGAGGACAGCAGCACGGAAGCTGTCTGCGCTTGCCGTCGTCGCTGGGTACCAAACAGGAGAATTTGGCGGTCGCGATCGAATTCATCTGCGTAAATACCGCCTGGCTGTGCTCGGTTTGCCGGCGAACAGATTTTGCCTTCTTTGCGGCTGCAAACGCATCCCTGGCGGCGTGGTCCCTAAGGTCAAGAGCATCGGGTGAGTTGCAGCCTGATCCTGCTCAATCTGATGCGCGCCAACCGCCTCGCCGGATTGTGGAACCGCTCGCGGGTAGCTTCTACCACAAACAGCAAGGTCATGAAATCAAGTAGGAAGTCGTCGATCGCCTTGGGCGATTGTTTCTGACTTGCCCTTGAACTGGTCCAGCAAAACGCGCGCGTTATCGATCGCTTCCACGCTGGTGGCATCGATCAACCCCTCGACCCTCTTGAAACAATCCAATTCGAAACTCCTGCAAGCGCTTTCCAAGCCGTTATGCACGAAGGTAGCTCCGTGAACTACCCGGCCTTTGACCTGGCGGCACGAGCAGCGGTCGGCCTTACGTCCCGTGCCTCCAAGCACCAGCCGTAGACGTGGGGCTGAGGAGCGTTGGAAGGATCGGGCGCTTCCGGCCATGCTCGAGCGGTAGTGTAGGACAGTGCTTGCTGGCGACTTCGGCCAAAATGGAGTGCGCCAGCTGATCGGGGTTTAACAATTTTTCGCTTTTTGCTGCGCCCAAGTCTCGGCTATGAGTCGGGCAGGCCTGATGGCCTGCCCACGTTGCAATTGTTAAGGAGGAACACGTATATGCCGACTGGAACGGTAAAGTGGTTCAACAGCACCAAGGGGTTTGGATTTATCCAGCCCGACAATGGCGGTCCGGATGTTTTCGTCCACATTTCCGCTGTCGAACGCGCGGGCCTCTCGACCCTCGCTGACGGCCAGAAGATCAACTATGAGATCGAGCAGGATCGCCGCACCGGCAAATCCTCCGCTGGCAGCCTCAGCAAAGCTGGTTGAAATTTCTCCTGCGTCCTGGCAAGAGTGGGCGCGTAGGTCCGGAGGTCCTCACGGCCGCTCGATAGGAGCGAGCAAAACTGAGGGCAGCAGATTGCTGCAGGCGTCGCGAATTCCTCATGAAACAAAGTTTTTTGAAAGGAAGGCGGGGTTGGCCCCGCCTTTTTATATGACGAGCAGATTAAGCCGATGGCTGCAACGCTCCAGAACGAATCTCGATTGCCGAAATCAAGCCGCGACCTTCTTGCGGGTTCGCTTCGTCGGCGCCGGCTCCGGCGCTTCCGGCGCTTTCGGTTTGCGGCCGAGCCCCATCGTCTTGGCCAATGAAGAGCGCGCCGCGGCGTAGTTCGGCGCGACCATCGGATAATCCGCCGGCAGGCCCCATTTGGCCCGATATCCATCTGGCGTCAGCCCATAGTGGGTCGACAGATGGCGCTTTAGCGATTTGAATTTCTTCCCGTCCTCAAGGGAGATGAGGTAGTCCGGTGTCACCGACTTCCTGATCGGGACTGCAGGCGTAAGGGCAACCGGCTCTTCTGTAGAGACACCTCGGGCCGTCCCTTTCAGAGCCGCGTGCACTTGGCCGATGAGGGCAGGGAGATCCCCCACCGGGATCGGATTGTTGGAGACATAGGCTGAGACGACATCGGCCGTGAGCTCGATGAGGGTGTCGATGTTTTTTTCGGCTTCTTCTGTCATGAAACTCTCCAGGCGGCGTGAAACACAGTCGGCGAAGCGTCGCTTCATAGTGGCGGTCGCCGCTGAAAGCAACAAAGGTCTCGACAGGATTGTTGCGATGTTCGTCCAGCAAGATCTACGGCGCGGTATCCCGCCGTCGTGACCGTTGATCCGTCCGTTGTTGGCGAGCTGCCGCGGTGCTTGCGCATTTTCAGGCGCGTCTCGGCCGTAAGCTTTGCGCCGAAATGACCAGTAATCTCGAAACGAAGCGGGCTATTTCTGTTTCGCCATCCTCTCTTTGGCTGTGAAATCGGTGGCAGAGCAGTGGCCGCTTCCTGATGGCGCGTGGAGGAACTATCAAGCGTTGATTCGCAATGGTCGAAACGATGTAGATTCATCCGGTGAGCCGCTCTCGCAGCAGGATATTAGGGTTTGGCCCGCTGGTAAACCGAGGACATCACGCCGCTGCTTTGCTATTGAACCGCTATCGCTGTGACAACACATTCCGCAATGGTGGCGGGTGTAGAGGAGGCGCCTGTTCAACAAACTAGCGGTTCAGCAGGTCGGGAGGAACGAATGAGCTCAGGGACTTTCAGCAGCCCACTTTCGTAAGGCGGGCAGCGCACATCGTGCAAGAGATTGCCAGTCCTGCGGCGCGCAAGACTTTTTTCCGCTTTGGGGAACAGGTCGCCATATTACAAGATGCAACGTCCGCGATGCAATGGCTCGCTGCCTGCATGTCGGGCAGTGGAACAGCGCAAGTATAGGCGTCGCAGTCGTATCTGAAGCCGGAGCGGGAACGCCGACGAGGTTATTGTATCGAGATTTCGCCGGCATCTGGAGCGTACTATAGCGAACAAACAATATTTTGCGCGCTATGGCGATGTTAATCATCTTGTTGTAAACCAGCTTCTCGCGACAGGACTGCAACGCTTCCGGTGTGAAAATCACTGCGTGGGACTTGGTTCTCTCGAATTCATGACGGTAAATTGCCCTGTAATTATAGCAAGCAGTTGGCCCATTGAAGCTGATAAAACGAAGCCAAAATTGTGCTCCGTCGTCTGCCAATATTCGCTCGATGGAGGCTATAGGCCTCACAAGCCAATCAAAACAGCTACTCGGGCGCCCTTTGAAATTCGTGTAATTTTGCTCACCCCAAACGGCCCTCTACAGTCGAAATAAGATCGTCCCGCAAAGGTGCTACAAGACACTATCGCGGATCGATTTGGGCCAAGGTCGATCTGGCGAAGGCAGGCGGAAGTCGAGCAGGACCTGCTGCGGAACAGATAACCGGCCCCAAACCGAATCCGACACGGTGGCCCCGATTTCTTCATAGTTGAAGGCGCAGAGAGAACCGGAGCACGGCTCCGGCGCCGCCGCTTGCCGAGCAGCGATCCTCCGCCTCCCAAAATCCAATCGAGAAGAGCGTTCAATTCCGGGACGGTCCAAGCTCTGCCGCAAAAACAGGTGTCAGACCCCCGGTCCTCTCCCGCAACTGATCTAGCGCAGGGCGTTCATGAGCCGCATATCCCAGAGTGGCTGCGTGCACGACGCAGCGAGATCATTTATGAAAATCCTATTCAGTACGATGGCTGTCCCCTTGCTGACGGCCACCGCCTTTGCTGCGGATTCGATCCCCGCAGACCTCAGAGAAACGGCAATGGCCACTTTCAAGGCTTTGCCATCCACCACGCCGGCAGTCGCCAACAACCCGATCACCCCGGAAAAGATCGCTCTCGGCAAGGCACTGTTCTTCGATCCACGCGTCTCTGCGTCAGGCGTCTTGTCGTGCAACTCGTGCCACAACCTGGCCACCGGCGGCGACGACAATCACGAAACCTCGATCGGCCATGGTTGGCAGAAGGGACAGCGCAACGCGCCGACTGTACTGAACGCTGTCTTCAACATCGCCCAGTTCTGGGATGGTCGTGCCGAAGACCTGAAGGCTCAGGCGAAGGGACCGGTCCAAGCCGGGATCGAAATGGCCAATACACCGGGCCAAGTCATCACCACGCTCAAGTCCATGCCGCAGTATGTCGAGTGGTTCGATGCAGCTTTTCCGGCTGAAGCCGATCGGGTCACCTTCGACAACCTCGCCAAGGCAATCGAAGCCTTCGAGGCGACACTGGTCACGCCGGCCCCCTTCGACAGTTTCCTGAATGGCGATGACGCCGCCATGACTTCCGAACAGAAACAGGGCCTGGCGCTTTTCATGGACAAAGGCTGCTCGTCCTGCCATGGCGGTATCAACGTTGGTGGGCAAGCCTATTACCCATTCGGCCTCGTGGAACAGCCCAGCGCCGAGGTCCTGCCGGAAAAAGACAAGGGCCGATTTGCGGTCACCAATGCAGCCGACGATTCCTATGTTTTCCGCGTGGCGCCGCTGCGCAACGTTGCACTCACCGCGCCATACTTTCATTCGGGCAAGGTTTGGGATCTGAAACAGGCCGTTGCCATCATGGGAACCACCCAGCTTGGCGTGGTACTGGCGGACGAAGAAGTCGACCTGCTTGTTGCCTTCCTCAACTCGCTGACCGGAAAGGCACCCGAGGTCGCCTATCCCATCTTACCCGCCGAAACGGCGACAACACCCCGGCCTATAACGCAGATCTTAGGAAAATAGACGGCCAGCTGACTGCGGAACATCGCAATTGACAATGATTGCGACTTTTACTGGACGAGACGAGTCGCGACGTCCATGAGAACGCAAATGGCTCGTTTCCAAAGTGCAGACACTGCTTCCGTCACCAGCTCGTTGCGATGGAATCATGTTTGGGATCTGGCGTGCGACATGCCAAGGAAGGCGTCTGACGCATGAGGCTTGCGCGCTGTCGATACCGCGCGGCGGCCGGCCATCGCGCTGGCGGCCGAATTGCCGCGCGCCGAAGTGATCGGCCCCCTTAGGGCGAAGGGGCAGCCACTCCGTCCTCCATGTCCAGCGATTCTTCGACTGCTTCCGGATTCCGGGCGATGGTCCAAAGGAGAGTATTCGCCGCTGCATCCGGTTTCGAGCGACCTTGCTCCCAGTTTCGAAGCGTTGCCAGATCGAGGCCATACCTCACGGAGAATGCCTCCTGAGAGAGCTTCGTGCGATCCCGGACTTCGCGAACACTTATCGGCCGCGGCGCATGAACCTTCGCGATCACGCCTGCGGACGACAGTGCATTCTTCAGTGCCAATAGGTCGTCGACGCAAGGAACCGTCACGAACGCCTTGCCGTGATCGACCATCTCCGTGAGTATCGCGTGGGCCGTCCTGAGCGGCAGCTGTCTCTTAACGAGAATCCGGGCGGCCTCAGGAGTATTCGCGCCGTGAAGAAAACTGAGGCTCAGTCGGACGGGAGAGCCTGACGACACCGGGACGACGTCCCGGGTTCGCACCCGTTGTCCGTACCGCTCCATGAATTTCGATGTAGTCGACATTAAGCTTCTCCGCGATCACTCGACCGAGCTTGCGCAATTTGGACCATCCCCACTGGATGCATCGCGATAAAAGTACGCCAAACAACGCTAAGGGAGAACAAGCAGTGATCTGATTTCGTTCGACGCTCGTTTTCGAGAGCCGTTCTGGGTCGTTCACAATCAACTGTGTAGGCCAGCGGAGCGAGCAAGGAGCGCCAGATCCGGACAGGGCTGAGTGGGGTGTTCCTCCGAAAGATGGGGCCATGCCCTAAGGAACACGAGATGTAGTGGACTCGTCGATTCGCGCTGTTTCGATTCGCGCACCCGGGCACAACGCTTGGATAAGTCCCATCAGATGCTCTCCGGTGGCCGTCATCTGTTTAGCTGACATTGGGCCGAGGGCTTCCAGCACGAGCCACATGGCGCGGGTATCGACCGTGACCATGGTGCGCCGCCCCTGCCGCCAGTTCCAGCGGCGGCACGTGACACCGGCATCATCGCACCAGATGACTTCGCCCGGTTCAGGATGCTCGGTTACCATTTCACCTTGCTGGATCGTGTCGAATGGCTCCGCTCCCTTCGCAATTAAAAGTCTCGGGACCCCCTGGTAGAGATCGAGATCCTCCCCGCCAATCGGAACGCCGTACAGCACGCTGACGGCATTGTAGGCATCAACCAGTGGGGATATCCGCGGGAGAGAGCCATCTTTCCGCACCCGCTTGAGAAGCGCGGCGGCCGAGCACGGCGTTCGATTGGCCTTTGTGCCGAAAGCCTCGTAGGCAACGGCCCACGCCGCAAGATGCGCGTCCCTTTGGGCGTCATCGCGAAGCGCCGCCTGTTCCGCCGCCGCAATCGTGTCGTTCAACGCCTGTGCATCCGGCACGTCGATTTCAGCGTTCCGCACCACAATGCTGATCAGATGAAAATCCGGGTAGCGGGCCTTGATCTCGGGGTCAATCAATGGCGTGAAAGACATGGGATGCTCTTTTCTCACGGGAGGCTTTGCGCTGCGGGTCGTTCGGGAAATGTTTGAAGAAAGGTGCTTGTCGAGCGTCCAGATCTTCTGGCATCGGCATGGTGCATGCCGCACCATGCGCTGGATAATTCCATCATTCGGCCGTGGACAAGGCTGGTAGAGATCGTCGATTATCTCTTGCGGGTGCTCGAGCCCGCCTCGGCCGGCAACAAGCTACGCCTCCGCCAGATCCTCCATTTCATAAAAGGCAGCGGGCGCGATATGGATGTGAAGCAGCTTTCCTTGCCGGTTATGCATCGCTCTCGGAAATTCGTCTCGCACGAAAATCTGCCGCCAAACTGGCCTGATCAACAGCGCCAGTTGCATGGCGTTTTCCCAGTCCAGTTGGCTTTGCACGAAATGCGGTTCAGCCCAAGGGTCGGTTTCCTCGCCAGCACGCCACGTCCCGCCGTTTTAGCCACCGTGTCCCGGCAACGCGTCTTGCACCTGCTTGACAACCGCTCGCAGGATCTCAACGCCCTTCTCGATCTGCCGAATGCTCAAGGCGGCATAGCCCATGACAAGCCCCACGCGATCGATGTGGCCTTCGTCCGATTGCCGCTCGTAAAGGGGCGAGATCAGGTGCAGCCCCAGGCCCGCGCCTCGGGCGGCTTCGACCAGGGTCGTTTCCCGCGATCGCGGCAGTTCGTCGAACCAAACGACGACGTGCAGACCGGCCTCTGCTCCCTGGACAGCGATGCGATCGCCGAAGCTGCGCCGCAAGGCGCCCAACAACGTCTCCCGACGCTCGCCGTTCAGCCTGCGCACGCGCCGCACATGGCTTTCGTAGCCGCCACTCTCGATTAAAGAGGCCAGAGCCTCCTGTTCAGCTACCGGCGAATGCCGGTCCGCGAATTGTTTGGCGGTTGCGAAGACCTCCTGCAATTCCGGCGGGACGACGAGGTAGCCGATACGCAGCATCGGCGAGAGCGTTTTGGAGATCGTGCCGAGGTAGATGACAGCCCCGTGGTCCTCGAGACTATGCAGCGGAGGGACCGGATTGATGTCGTAGCGATATTCGCTGTCGTAGTCGTCCTCGATCACGTAGGCATTGTTGTGCCGCGCCCATTCCAGAAGCTGGTGGCGGCGCGTGATCGGCATGACGCCGCCCAACGGAAACTGATGCGATGGCGTGACATAGGCCAGTCGTGCACCAATCCCCGCCAGCAACTCCGTCTTCATCCCGTCCTCGTCGACGGTGACGGGGACGGGCGAGGCGCCTGTGCTGGCAAAGACCTGACGCGCCATCCTGTAGCACGGGTCCTCGATGACGAAGCGGTCGGCGGGATCGAGAAGCAGGCGAGCGCACAGATCTAGGCCCTGCTGCGAACCGTTGACGATGATGATCTGCTCGAGGTCGCAGCTCAGGGTTCGGGCGCGCCAGAGATAGCCCTGGAGCGCCTGGCGCAGCCGGCGCGAGCCGCGAGGATCGTCATAGGCAAGACGCAACGGGCGCTGCCCCATCGCCTTGCTCATCGCACGTTTCCAGACCAATGCGGGGAAGTCTGACGGCGCCAGGTCGCCATAGCGGAAATCGACCTTCAGCCCAGTCGGCAGATAATCCGGCCAGGGCGGCGTGACGCGCAGTCGGCCCCCATAGGCGGACAGAAGAACCGAGCCGACCCGTTTCGCAGGCGTGCGGCTTGTCTCAGGACCGATCAACGAAGATGCAACGCGGGGTCGTGCGCCTTGACGGACGTCGATGAAACCTTCCGCGGCCAGTTGCTCATAGGCGACCGTCACCGTCGTTCGCGAAACCCCAAGGTCATTTGCGAGGCCTCGGGAGGAAGGCAGCTGACTGCCGGTTTCGTAGACACTTCCGAGGATCTGCTCGCGAAGAGCCTCGTAGATCTGGCGTGCACCCATCGCGTGCGAGCGACCTGCAGAACCGGCACTTGAAGACTGGACCATTTCATTCATCGCCAACTGGATATTTCACATTGGCCAGTTTGCCGTCAATCTTTCGGAAACCCAAGAAAGATCTTAGAGGCCGAATGACCCGTTCCTATCAATCGGAAACCGATGCTCTCACGCGGTCGCTCAACGACACCGGTCCCGGATTCGCCACTCGGGCGATCCATCATGGCTACGATCCGGCCGGCTTTTCCAATGCCGTTCAGCCGCCAGTCTTCTTGACCTCGACCTATGGATTCGAAAGCGTGGCAGCGAACGAGGCCGCCGCCGCGCTTGGCGGAAGGCTCTATGCGCGCGAATACAATCCGACGACGGAGATCCTCGAGCAACGGCTCGCCAATCTGGAAGGAGCCGAGGCAGGTTTGGTCGTTGCCTCGGGGATGGCGGCTTTCGGCACACTGATCTTGTCGGTCCTGTCCCAAGGCGATGAACTCATCGTCCACAAGACACTTTATGCGAACACGCTTGCCATGGTCGAACAGGCGGTCCCCCGCTTCGGCATCAAGGTCGTCGCGGTCGACCTGTCCGATCCTCACAATCTCGATGCCGCGATCACCGAGCGGACCCGGCTTGTTTTCTTCGAGACGCCGGTGAATCCGCTGAGCCGCATCCTTGATCTCGCTGCCATTGCCGAGCGCGCCCACGCGCGCGGTGTAAAGGTTGCAGTCGACAGCACCTTCGCCTCGCCCGCTCTCCAGCGGCCGCTCGAACATGGGGCCGACCTCGTGCTCCACTCCCTGACCAAATACATCAATGGGCATGGCGATGCCCTTGGCGGGGCGATTCTCGGCGACGCGCAAACGCTCCGCACGCTGCACGAGACGGGCCTGCGCTACATCACCGGCGCAGCGCTCTCGCCCATGTCAGCCTTCCTGATCCTGCGCGGTCTGAAGACGCTCACGCTACGCATGGAACGCCACAGCGCCACAGCCCTTGCGGTGGCTCAGGCACTTGAGGCGCACCCGGCGGTGGCATGGGTGAGTTATCCCTTCCTCGACTCGCACCCTGATCAGGTGACGGCGCGAAAGCAGATGTCCCAAGGGTCGGGCATGTTGGCCTTTGGCCTCCACGCCGGATTCGAGGGCGCGCGGCGGATGATGGACCGGCTCAACCTGATCACCCGGGCTGTCAGCCTCGGCGATGCCGACAGTCTCATCTATCATCCGGCAAGCCTGACCCGTGCTCGTCAGCCGATCCGCAAGGATGCGCATCTGGCCGATGGAGTCGGCGAGGACCTCATGCGTCTCTCGGTGGGTCTTGAAGACGCCGATGACCTAATCGCCGACCTGCGGCGGGCTCTGGACGCCTTGTGATGACTTGTCGTCCGGCCAGTCCTGCGCTCACGCACAAACCTGGAGCCTTGCCATGGCATTCCTGACCGGCCTTTCCGCGTTTCCCATCACGCCGACCGATCGTGACGGCCGTGTCGATACCGTTGCTCTGCGCAAGCTGATTGCCAGGCTTTGCGCCGCTCAGGTCGATTCCATCGGTCTTCTCGGCAGCACCGGCACATACATGTATCTGACGCGCGAGGAACGGCGACGGGCGCTCGCCGAGACCTTGGACGAAACCGGGGGACAAATGCCGGTCGTGGTGGGTGTGGGCGCGCTGCGCACCGACGAAGCAGTGAGGCTCGCGCAGGACGCTAAGGCCCTTGGGGCTGCCGCGGGGTTGCTTGCCGCCGCCTCTTACACCCCGCTCATTGAGGACGAGGTGTTCGAACATTTCTCCACGGTGGCGCGCGAAAGTGGCCTTCCGATCGTCATCTACGACAATCCAGGAACGACGCATTTCCGTTTCACCCCAGCACTCGTCAGCCGCCTGGCAAAGGTGCGGGGGATCGTCGCTATCAAGAATCCGACAGACAAGGGCGATGCGATCAAGAGCCATCTGGCCGACCAGAGGCGCACTGTGCCGGAAGGGTTCTCGATCGGCTACAGCGGCGACTGGAACGCCGCAGAGGCCATGATCGCCGGCGCCAACACATGGTACAGCGTCCTCGCCGGCATCCTGCCCGAGGTCTGCGTGAAGATCGTCACGGCGGCGCAACAGGGCGATGCGGCCGAAGCGCGACGGATCGATGCCACGCTTGCGCCGCTCTGGAGCCTCTTCAAGGAGTTCTCGAGCCTTCGCGTCGTCTATGCACTTGCCGAATTGCTCGACATTTGCCGTGCCGACCCCCCGCGTCCCATCCTGCCTCTGCCCTCAGCAGCGAAGCGCCAGATCGCCGCCGCGTTGGAACGCTTGCCATCGGATGCCAGCCGGTGAACAGCGAACCCGGCGGCCAGTGAAACGAACTGTCATGTATGTACCCGTTCATTTCGATGAACCGAGCCGAGAAGTCCTTTGCGAACTGATCGAGAAGAGCGCACTTGGCATGCTGATAACCCATGGCCGGAGCGGTCTCGACGCCAATCACATCCCCTTCGAACTCGACACGTCACAGGGAGAAAACGGTACCCTTTACTCCTGCGCGATTAGTACACGTGCCGAAGGAAAGTGCACTTTCTCGCTCGAGTGACTTATTTCAAAGGATGTGATCGCGTTTTGGCACATTCACGGCCCACATGCGGCAGCCGATAACTCACCACATGGTGAGCAACCAGGAAACCCTCCGGCCTACACTTTCTCCCGGAGCGCGCGTGCTGCAGCAACCATGTTCATGAGGGCAGGGTGGACCTCCTCCCATTTGCGTGTTTTGAGGCCACAGTCCGGGTTTACCCACAGTTGGGCATCCGACAGTCGCTCGCGGGCAAGCATGACGAGATCCGAAATCTCGCCGACTTCCGGGACGCGTGGTGAGTGAATGTCATAGACTCCGGGACCGATTTCGTTCGGATATTTGGAGCTCGTGAAAGCATCCAGCAGCTCCATTTTCGAGCGCGACGTCTCAATCGAAATGACATCCGCATCCATTTCAGCGATCGCGTCGATGATCTCGTTGAACTCCGAGTAGCACATGTGGGTATGGATTTGTGTCGAGTCCTTTACACCCGTTGAAGCGATCCGGAAGCATTCGACAGCCCAGTCGAGATAGTCTTTCCAGTCAGACTGGCGCAGTGGCAATCCTTCGCGAAACGCGGCCTCATCGATCTGGATCATCCTTGCGCCGGACCATTCGAGATCCGTCACCTCGTCGCGGATGGCGAGCGCGATCTGGCGGCATGCTTCGGAGCGGGGTACGTCGTCGCGAACAAAAGACCAGTTGAGAATGGTCACCGGGCCTGTGAGCATTCCCTTCACAGGGTTTTCCGTAAGCGACTGGGCGAATTGCCACCAGCGCAGCGTCATCGGCTTGGGCCTCGATACGTCGCCGAAGATGATGGGGGGGCGCACGTAACGCGACCCATAGCTCTGCACCCAGGCATGCTGGGTGAAGGCGAAGCCGGACAGCTGCTCGCCGAAATGCTGTACCATGTCGTTTCGTTCGAACTCACCGTGCACCAGCACGTCCAGCCCGATCTCTTCCTGCCAGCGAATTGCAGCCTCGATCTCCTTCTTCAGGAAGGTCTCGTAGTCGACATAGCTCAGCTGGCCCTTCGCATGAGCGGCCCGCGCCCTGCGTACCTGCGGCGTCTGCGGGAAGGACCCGATGGTCGTCGTCGGGAACGGCGGCAGCCCGAGCGTGCCGGCCTGGACTCTGGAGCGCTCGGCAAAAGCGCTCTCTCGTCGCTTCATGCTGTCGTCAATGCTGGCGATCCGCCCCTCAACCAGCGGGTCATGGATCTTCGTGGATGTCACGCGAGTGGCGGCAGCCTCGGCAGACGCTTTCAACGCGCCTGCCACCGCATCCCTGCCTTGGGACAGGGCCCGGGCAAGCAACACCAACTCGTCGGTCTTCTGGGCCGCGAAGGCGAGCCACGACCTGATGTCCGCGTCGAGTTCCGTCTCCATGCGGAGGTCGATCGGCACATGCAGCATCGAGCAAGAAGGCGCGATCTCGACGCGGTCCAAGGGCCAGCCGGCGACGATCGGTTTGATGCGGTCGAGAATGGCGGGCAGGTTCGCACGCCAGACGTTGCGGCCATCGATCAAGCCAAGCGAGAGCACCAGATCCTTCGGTGCGAGCCGACCCACCGTTTCCAGCTGCTCGGGAGCGCGCACGAGATCAATATGCAGCCCGGCCAGGGGCAGAGAAACCGCGGTTTCGAGATTGTCTCCCAGCGGCCCGAAATAGGTAGCCAGCATGATCTTCAGCTCGGGCGCGGCTTTCGACAGCTGGCCATAGGCGAATTCGAACGCAGCTCGTTCGTTCGGGTTCAGATCGAGGACAAGCGCTGGCTCATCGATCTGCACCCAGTCGGCTCCAGACAGCTTCAGCCTCTGCAGGAGTTGCTCGTAGACGGGCAGCAGCCGCGGCAGGAGCGCGATGGGATCGAATCCTTCGGCAGGCGATTTCGCCAGCTTGAGGAAGGTGATCGGTCCAAGGATGACTGGGCGTGTGTGAACGCCGAGAGCTTTAGCCTCGATGAAGTAATCGACCGGTTTCGTCGACGAGAGGGCGAACGTCTGATCATCGTTGAGTTCCGGCACAATGTAGTGATAGTTGGTGTCAAACCACTTGGTCATTTCCATCGCGGTTACATCAGACCGATGAGCCGCCTGCTGGTGACCAGCGTGTCGACAATCCTCCGTCTGACCCTGGTTGCCCCGCGCCATTGCGAAGTAGATGTCAAGTGGAACCTCGCCGCTATTCCAGCCGTAACGGGATGGAACGGCGCCGACCATGGCTGCGGTGTCGAGCACATGGTCGTAGAGCGAGAAGTCGTTCGACGGGATTTTCGACACGCCGCGATCGTGCTGCTCCTCCCAGCTAGCGGCACGGAGCGCCTTCGCGGTCGTGAGAAGGTCGGCAGCGGACGATTTTCCGGACCAGTAGCTTTCAAGCGCGAATTTCAGTTCTCGCCGACGACCGAAGCGGGGCACGCCGAGCGTTGCTACAGGAATTTGCTGAGAGACAGTCATGCCAGACCCCGATGGTTGGGGCGTCGGTGACAAGGAAGGCGCTAGCAGGCCGGCACGAACGCCAGGCTGCAGCGGCCACCGAGACACCCCGCCCGTGGACGTAATTCGCCGTGGCAGGTCTCCTGGCTCGCGGGGTCATAGCCTCTACCCGTCTTCCCAAGGCTATTCGCCTCAGTGACATGAGTGGGGTTGGCTCGCCGCTAACAGTTGCGGGGGCAGCGCCGGCATCGCACCGGCTTCCCTCTTAGCTCCGCTGCGGCAGCGCCGTACGGAGAACCACGACGCGGGAGACAATTACAGCAGTTCGCTTCTTTGTCAACGCCGCATAAAGAAATGTTTATGTCGTTATGTTAAATTTCCGTTGGCATGTTGCCAAAGGTCGCCTTGAAAGCGAAACTATGGAAGCCTTGAGCGGCCGGTAAATCAAAGCAATAACGCACAGCGGTCCAGGAGGATAGGAGTTCGTCGGCTGCTGGCAGCAAACATACCGGCAAGCGCCGTGGTGCTGCTTAGCGCATCATGCGAACCACCTCGGCGTCGAACTTCGGCTCCGAGGTTCCGACCGCTTCGTTGGTGATCTGCTCGCGACCATATTCGGCTCAATGGCGAGGCTGTTGCCCATGTGGAAGCTGTTGGCCGTGATGCCCTCGGTGATATGACACAACGATTTCGGGGGGAGCACACCGAGGCCAGGCGCAGCGGCGTGTTGCGAAGTGATCGAGGCCAATGTCTCGAACTGCTTGTTCGCAGCCCACCGGCTCAAGGTAACCCGGCTCAAACCACCGGGCCAGCTCAAGTCCTGTCCAAATGAGGCCTGGGCGGCAAATCGTCGTGCACGCGCACGGTTTGGCGTTCGATCTTGTGATGCGTCTTGGGCGGACAATCGCCACGGTGGAGCGCGCAGAAGCGGTCCCCAATTGGGAAGCCGAGGGCGGTGAGGACAAGCCAGCGCCACAGGCGGAAGGGGACTTGGACCTGTTTGCCCTGCTGGACCACAAGTTCGCGACACAGGGCCTCAAGGAGAAGACCAAGAGTGATTATGCGCGGGACCTCGCCAAATCATCGTAAGCGCTGTTGTGGGACCACCTTTCGGGAGTGGTCGCGATCTGTGAGGTTGCCGATCCTGTATTGGGATCGGAGATCGGCTTGTGTCTGGACTTGACCTTACGCTTGACCCGGAGCGGCAGCCTCGGCGTTTCGAGGTGATCAACGGTGCCGGCGGTCGGCGTCATTGGTCGGTGGATGACAAGGCGCGGATCATCGCGGAGACGCTGGAGCCGAACGCAGTCGTTTCCGAGGTCGCCCGCCGGTATGGCCTCAGGCCGCAGCAGGTCTTCGCCTGGCGCCGCGAAGCGCGCAAACAGGCCGCTTCGGTGCAGCAAAATTCTCCTGCCTTCGTGCCGGCGGTTGTGGCGGCGGCGGAGCCTGTAGCCAGCCGTTCACCGAAGCAGCAGAAACGGCAAGCCACTCGAGACGCCGGAGTGATCGAGCTTGAGATCGACGGCGTTGCGATGCGCGTCGGCCGGGGCGCCGATGCCAAGACGGTGGCCGCAGTGATCCGCGCGCTGAAGGCGACGTCGTGATCGGGCCGACGGGTGCGGTCAAGGTCATGGTGGCGACGAAGCCGGTCGACTTCCGCAAGGGTGCGGAGGGATTGGCTGCGCTGGTGCGAGAGACGATGGGAGCCGATCCGTTCAGCGGGGCCGTGTACGTCTTCCGGGCGAAGCGGACAGACCGGATCAAGCTGATCTTCTGGGACGGCACCGGCGTCTGCCTCTATGCCAAGCGTTTGGAGGATGGGGAGTTCCGCTGGCCGAAAGTACATGACGGCATGATGCGGCTGACGGCCGCGCAGCTCTCGGCGCTACTCGAAGGTCTCGACTGGCGGCGCGTCCATGAGGCGCGCCGGACCCGCGTTCCAGCCCAGGCCGGCTGACCCGCGACGAAGTGAATCAGCCTGGATTCCGCTGTCGCGGGCTGTCGGCGAATATGGTCTGATCCTGTCATGGCGATGACTGCTGACCAGCTTCCCGACGATCCGGACGCGCTGAAGGCGATGGTCCTGGCGCGCGACGTCGAGAACGCCCGGCTGATCCAGATCATCAAGGAATTGCAGCGCCACCGCTTCGGCCGTCGTGCTGAAACGCTCCCCGAGGATCAATTGCTGCTGGGGCTCGAAGAGGCCGAGCAGATCGAGGCCGCCGGCGAGGAAGCGAAGGAACAATCTGCTCTCGCCGAGCGCCAAGCAAAGGCCACGAAGCGCCGGGCGAACCGCGGTGCGTTGCCACCCCACCTGCCGCGCACGGAGATGGTCGTCGACATCGAGGACCATGCCTGCCCGTGCTGTCGCAATGGCCTGCACCGGATCGGCGAGGACGTGAGCGAGCGGCTCGACATCGTGCCGTCGCAGCTGCGCGTGATCGTGGTGCGGCGGCCCAAATATGCCTGCCGCGCCTGCGAGGACGTTGTCGTTCAGGCTGCCGCGCCGGCCCGGCTGATCGAGGGTGGTCTTCCGACCGAAGCGACGGTCGCCCAAGTCCTGGTCTCCAAATACGCCGATCACGTGCCGCTCTATCGTCAGGCGCAGATCTATGCCCGGCAAGGCATCAATCTCGATCGCTCCACGCTCGCCGACTGGGTCGGCCGCGCCGCCTGGCACCTGCGTCCGGTGCATGCGCGGCTGCTTGGCAAATTGAAGTCCTCGCCAAAACTCTTCGCCGACGAGACGACCGCGCCGGTGCTCGATCCCGGCCGAGGCAAGACCAAGACCGGGCAGCTCTGGGCCTATGCGCGTGACGATCGGCCATGGCAGGGAGCCGACCCGCCGGGCGTTGCCTATGTCTATGCACCCGACCGGAAGGCCGAGCGTCCGATCGCTCATCTCGCAGGCTTCACTGGAATCCTGCAGGTCGATGGCTATGGCGGCTATCGCGTGCTGGCCGACAAAAGCGGCGTCACGCTCGCCTTCTGCTGGGCACACGTGCGCCGACGCTTCTATGAACTGGCGGCAGCGGGTCCCGCGCCGATCGCCAGCGAGGCGCTGAGACGGATCGCCGAGCTCTACAGAATAGAGGACGATATCCGCGGCCGATCGGCCGATGAACGCCGTGCGATGCGTCAGGAAAATAGCCGCGCTATTGTCGCCGATCTCGAACCCTGGCTGCGCGAGAAGCTCGGCCTGATTAGCCAGAAGACAAAGCTCGCCGAGGCGATCCGCTACACGCTCTCGCGCTGGCAAGGCCTCTCGCGCTTCCTTGACGACGGCCGCATCGAGATCGACAGCAACACCGTCGAGCGCTCAATCCGTCCAATCGCGCTCAACCGCAAGAACGCGCTCTTCGCGGGCTCGGACGGCGGTGCCGAACACTGGGCAGTCATCGCATCGCTCATCGAAACCTGCAAACTCAACGGTGTCGAGCCGCTCGGCTATCTCGCCAACGTCCTCACCAGGATCGTCAACGGCCATCCGAACAGCCAGATCGACGACTTGCTGCCCTGGGCCTACATCCGGGCGCCTGAGCTCAAGGCCGTGGCCTGAGAACAGCGCTTACAAATCATCAAAAGCAGCGGGCAGTCAAAGTTCGGCGCCGATTGACATGGAGATAGCCATCGCGGCGGACCCCCAGGCGGACCGCAAGCCGGAATACAACCGGGTGCAGGCGGCCAAGCTCGTCCACAAGATGGCGTCGGGCACATACCGACGATGGGAGAGCGGACCGTGGAGTGCAGGAACTTCACGCATATCCACGCTCCCGTGGACGTGTCCTGCGGCACATCGGCAGCGATATTGAGGAGGCAGTTGAGCTTCTGGTCGAGCACTCTTACCTGCCACTACCTACGCTTAACGTCATCTCGTACTGAAAACGCACCACGCAAGGTCGAGATGTAACATGCGCCCTTCGTGGATGGTTCTAAGCTTCCTCGGGCGCGGTCAATCTGTGATAACGGTCGCTTGGAACCTCCATCACCGCGACGCGATCAAGGTTGGCGTATCGCGCTCGGTAGTAACCTTCTTCCTCCACTTCGGCGAAACTACACTGGGGAACGTCAAAGGTCGCAGCTTCCAATCCGAAGAAAGTCGTAGCGGTTTCTTCATCCAAGAAGTTCCACTCATCTTCTCCGTCGTCATATGTGACGCGAACATAGGAGGCCATGCGCACGGCTTCCTGATCACCCATCTCTGCGATGATGGCATCGCATTCTTTCTTCAGCTTTCCTGAAACCTCACCCTTATCCCAGTCATCCAAAGCCCGATAGATTTCTGGATGATAATACTCTGGCATCTCCTCTACATCTTCGCCGATAAGCTCAATGGTGCGGACATATTGCGGATTTATCAAGAGTATTTTGTTGTCAAGGCTCCAACAATACAGCCATGGCCTGCTTATGTTATTTCTACGAAGATTATGAAGTTCCTTCAACTGACGTAAAATCGATTCACGCGCCTTTTCATCGATAGGATATTGCCGGCTGCCAACAGTCGTCTTGATTCTGAGCGTGCCGTATCGCGTTTCGGCATCGGCAATTGCAAACGGGCTCGTGCGCCACTCCTCGACATCAATCTTCCAGCCCAGCAGCTCCTCGACCGTGCATTTCAACGTGAGACAAAGGTCCTTGATCTGCTCGACGTTCAACTGCGTTTTGCCTGTTTCCCAACGGGCCACAGTCTGTTGCGTCGTTGCCATCTGCTCTGCCAAATCTTTTTGAGTCATGCCCAGTCGAACCCTAAGCTCTTTCATGTTCATAACTCACCTCGCGTGTTCAACACACGCATTGTGGATGAATTGATCTAATCGTCAAGCGTGTTCAAAAATCGCAGCATGTGTTTTTAGGGCGTCATCGAGGCTCCGGCAGCCGTTCGTGACCACTTGCGCAAGACACAGGGCTGGTACACAGCACGAATGGACGATCAAAAATTACTGCTGAAATTCAGATAATTATTGTGGGCGAGTCTGGATCTCTCTGATCGACACGATAGTCGACCATCACCATGATCGGCCCGCTTCGTGGCCACAGGTCAAGTTGCAGCGTCGGTTCGCTGAACTTGTTGGTCGGATCCAGATTGAGGGTTTCAAAATCCGGCTGACGCAGAAGGATGCCCATCAGTCCCCCAATGACAAGAACCAGCTGGCGGACGAGCAAGGCTCCCGAAACACCTTGGACATCCGCCAGTTCGCCCCAAAGCCAGCTTCCCGCCGCCATGCCGCCGTATGTGGCCGTCTGATAGAGAGAGGGCGCGTCCAACCACCCACCGCGGCGCCGAAAGCTGCACTGTGACGTTAAACAGCGAGAATGATTGAATCCAGGCCGCACCGGCTGGCATGAGGTTGAGACAGCTCAGCCCAACGTGCTCGCTCCATGCCCGAAAGAAGCAGCTGATCGCCAATACAAAGAAAGCACCGCGAATGACCCATTCGTTGGAGAGAACTTCTCGGACCCGCCCGATGAGGAGCGCGCCGCAAATCGCTCCCAGGCCGAAGAAGCCGAGCATCACGCCGTAGGTGACTGCGGTCCCTTTGATCTGTTCGCGAGCGACCAACGGCAGGAGAGCCAAAATGACAACGGCGGTGAGGCCGAAAATGAAACTCCGGCACATCACCTTGAGAAGGTTCGGCGACAAGAGCACGTAACGGAAGCCCGCCGCCATCGCACTGCCGAAAGCCTCCCGCGGCAGCGCTTGTCGTGCCCGTTCGGCTTTCCATCGCAACAGCGCAGCGATCAGAGCGAAGTAGCAAAGGACGTTGAAGAGGAACGCGAAGGCCGCACCGGCTGTGGCCACGATTATGCCGCCAATCGCCGGCCCGATGCTGCGCATGAGATTGTAGCTCATGCCGTTGAGCGCAACCCCGCTTGGCAGGTGTTCGCGAGGCAGGATATCTCCCATGGAGGCTTGCCAAGAGGGATCGTGCAATGCCCAACCACAGCCGATTAGGAAGGTGAGACCCAGAAGGGTCCAGGGTGTCATTCCCCGCATAGGTCAGGAACGCCAGGAAGGCGGATACGCAGACCATCAGCAGTTGCGCAGTCAACATGATCCGGCGACGGTCAAACTTGTCCGCGAGCGCTCCCGCCGCGAGCGAGAAGATCATGTAGGGGAGGGTGGTCGATGACTGGACGAGCGCCACCATTCCATGGGAGGTGGCGATGCTCGTCATCAGCCAAGCTGCCGCCGCACCTTCCACTAGGGTGCCAAGGTTCGAAATGAGTGCAGCCGACCATAGCGAACGGAAGGTCTTGTGCTGAAAAGGAACCAGTGAAGATGTTCTCTTCGCCATTGTGGGAAGCTTCGGGATGGACCGCGGGGCTGGATTTGGTTCGCCTCACTCAACCATGGCCTCGCCATACAAGCCAAGCTGCCACAGTGGCGCGCCTGCTAACCCAGAAAACTTGGCGGCCTTAACTACCCCCTGAGGAGTGTCTCTCGACATTCCTCAGGGAACTCGACGCGAATGTCTGCAATATCCGCTAAGCGGGCAGAATTTCTGCGACAGCATTTGCTGAAACCCTACTTTACAACAGTGTGGCGCTTCCGGCCGAGCGAAAGCCGGATCGGGAGGTCTTGGGACGATATCATTGTATCAATCTCGACGACGTTGCCGTTGATCCGCACACCTCGTCCCGAGATCGCCCTTCGCGCTTCCCCTTTAGAGGAGGTCAATCCGGCGCGTACCAGCAAATCCACAAGGGCTACTCCGGCCAAGCCCTCGGCGTCATTTAGATGAAGCGTCGGTAGCCCCTCTGCGGCTTCGCCCTGCCCAAATGCTTGGCTAGCCGTGGCCTCCGCCTGTTTGGCGGCGTTAGTTCCATGTGCCAGGGCGGTAGCTTCGTTGGCCAGACGTTCTTTGACGGCGTTTAGCTCGGTTCCTTCAGCCTGTCCAAATCGCTCGATCTCGTCCATCGGCAGATCGGTGAAAAGCTTCAGGAACCGAACGACATCAGCGTCTTCCGTGTTACGCCAGAATTGCCAGTAATCGTATGGCGAAAGGCGATCTTCGTTGAGCCACACAGCTCCGGCAGCCGTCTTACCCATCTTGACACCTGAAGAAGTCGTCAGAAGCGGCGTAGTCACTCCGAAGACTTCCTTTCCATCCGTCCGCCGTATCAAGTCGATGCCATTGATGATGTTCCCCCACTGGTCGGCTCCACCCATCTGCAAACGGCAACCGGTCCGGCGGGATAGCTCAAGGAAGTCGAACGCTTGGAGAATCATGTAGTTGAATTCTAAGAAGCTCAGATTCTCCTGCTTTTCCAGCCGCGACTTCACACTGTCGAAAGAGAGCATCCGATTGACGGAGAAATGCCTGCCGACGTCTCTCAGCATGTCGATCCAACGAATGCTGTCCAGCCAGTCGGCATTGTTCACCATCACGGCATCCGTCGGACCGTCTCCGAAGACAAGGAGACGGTCAAAGACCTTTCTGATCCCTTCAATGTTGGCGGCGATCCGCTCGTCCGTCAGCATCGGCCGCGCCTCCGAACGGAAGCTGGGATCGCCGATGCGGGTGGTCCCACCCCCAATGAGAACGATGGGTTTATGGCCAGTCTGCTGAAGATGACGAAGCGCCATGATCAGAAGAAGATGGCCGACATGAAGACTGTCAGCCGTCGCATCAAAACCAGCGTAAGCGGGTACGACGCCTGCTTCAAAGGCGGCATCGACACCCGGCAGGTCGGTCCCTTGATTTACATAGCCGCGCTCAATGAGCGTCTTCAAAGCCGCCGAATATGGTTTGGAATGACCGGTTGATAAATCGGGAAGTGCCATAGGGAATCCTCCTGGTATTGCCGCCAGGGGGTCCTCTCAATGAACAAAGCCGCCTGACGGCGGCTTGTTTCAAGGCATGATCGAAACGCGCCGCTCCTTATGGAAGCGTCGCATAATAGATTGCAGCGATGAGCGCGGACTTGATCATGTGCCGATGCATAAAGGACGTTATCCGCACCTGCAAGCAATCTGAAATGGCTACTTCGGGGAGCTGCCGAGCCTCTGTCGCGACGATTTGCAACTGACTTTTGCACCTCGCAGAACTCAACTTTTGCGACAACATTTCCTGCTTCCCGCTTTCCTTCTGATGTCGAGCCCAGCGCGCTTCACCTGCGCTTCGCTGCAGCCGGTCAGCTTGCCGTCCTGCTGATACTGTTGCCGCCAGACCGGAAGACAATAATGCGTTCGTGTGTCACCAAGTCAGCTTGGCCTCCGGCGGGGCGGCTTATCCGGATGACTGCACGCGATCAGTTGCTGGTTCAAGACAGGGAAGAAGGCCTGCATCGCCTTTGCCGATGTTCAAGGTCAGTTCAATGTGGGTAATTTTCCGACGCCGTATTGCGCCACCGGCAAAAACGGCGTGAATCCTGAAACCTACGCCTGTAATTGGTGTGAAGCAGGCGAAAAGGGCTGCAGTGGCGGCGATTTCATCGAGGAAGGTTTGCGGCGGCGGCAGCGACACCGTTTTCTCGCGTCAGCAAATCCCGCCAAACCATTACCACCCCAATTGCGACCACGATATTCAGGGGCCGTACCGGAACCACGAGGGTCCTTACCAGGCGTGTCTCGCCACGCAAACCACCACCCACAATGGCATGGTGTTTGCCCTTAGAGCCTGACCCGAAACTCGGTTTTGGGGGTGGAAGCGGTTGAGTGGCCCCGTCCGTTGTGATTCGCTTGAGTTGTCTAGACTTGAACGGGATAACGACATGGGTTGGACGGAGACCACCCGCCGGCGATATTGCCGCGCGGGGCAGCGAGATGCAAACGCGTTGACGGACAGGGAATGGGCGTTGCTCGAGCCGTTCCTGCCGGGAACGAAGACAACGGGACGACCGCGGACGACAGAACTTCGGGCGGTCGTGGACGTGCTCCTCTACATCGCCTGGACCGGCTGCCAATGGCGGGCATTGCCGGATCGGTTCCCGCCGGTCTCGACGGTTCAACGCTATTTCTATGCCTGGCGGGACAACGGGCTGTGGAAGACCATCAACTTCCACTTGGTGGCTGCGGCACGCCTGGCGCTTGGTCGCGAGGCGAGCCCGAGCGCCGGTGTCATCGACAGCCAATCGGCAAAGACCACGGACGTTGCCGGTTTGCGTGGTTACGACGTCGGCAAGAAGGTCAAAGGCCGCAAGCGCCATATCATTACTGCCACCGAGGGACACTTGGTCGGGCTGACGGTGCACACGGCCGACATCCAGGAAGGCAGTCGGCGTCATCGCCTCCATTCGACGGCTTTCTCCCTGGTTGCGGCATCTGTTCGCCGACGGCGGCTATGCCGGAGAAAAACTGTCGCAGGCACTGGCCAATCTCGGCACATGGACCATCGAAATCATCAAGCGCTCCGACGCGGCCAAGGGCTTTGAGGTGCTGCCACGACGATGGGTCCTCGAGCGAACTTTCGCCTGGCTGGGACGTTGTCGCCGGCTCGCCAAAGACTTCGAGGCGACCATCGCCAGCGCCGAGGCGTGGATCTTCATCGCCTCGATCCGCCTCATGCTTCGCCGCATGGCAGCTCCACGTCGTGCGTCGAGTTTCGAGTCAGGCTCTTACAGGCATGCGCAGGACGCGCGAAGCCGCTCAAATCTCCCCAGATGGGTCAGCCATCGAAGACCGGCATCACTTGCCCGTTGAGCGGCTATACGATAATGCTCCGCGCTAAGCAGCAAGCGCCAAAAATTCGAGCGGCGACTTCATTCTCCTATTCAGGAAGGAACTATGAGGCGGCAGACGCGACCATTCACCGTGGAAGTCAAACAAAAGCGCAATTATCAAAAATCCGCACGTTCCATCTGGGGCAATTTCGACATCGCCGCGGCGATGGCCGAGACAACAAAGGAAGTCGAGCCGTTAAATCGTCAGCTTGTTGACTCTACTGTAGTGGCCCTTGATGCTGAACCTTTGCAAAAACCGCGAGTGGAGCATTTCATGGCCAATCCCCTGGAAACCGAGTCAGCAGTAGTTCCTAGCGCACCGGCAGACAAAGCGGAAACGCCAAAACCGAAGACGAGAGCGCGGCGGTCGAGGAAGCCAGAAGCTGAGGCGAGCGCGCCTGCCCGCAAGGAGGGCGCCAAGCCGATATCCGCGACCACTGAAGCACCGCCGTCATCGCGAACAGGCCGAAAGAGCTACTCCGCGAAGGATCGTGCCCAGAAGCTGGCGCAGATCGAGACCTCGATCGGCGGCGGCGCTACTCTCAAGAGCGCGGTGAAGCAAGCCGGCATCTCGGAACAGACATATTATCTTTGGAAGAAGGCGGCGGCGCCGGCGGCGGACAGTGACGCGCTGAAGGATCTCGTCGCGCTCGAGGAAGAAAACAAGCGGCTAAAGAGCCTGCTTGCCGATCGTCTCCGCAAGGAGAATGCGGAACTGAAGAAAAGGCTCGGGCTGGATTAAGGAGGCTGGGCAGCTGGTTCTTGGCTCGCCACCTACAGCAATCCCACCTGCTCCGCCTCTCGGCGCAGATTTTGCCGTGGCCTTGGGCCGATTTGCTGGATGACCAGCCCGGCTGCCAGCGAGCCGAGATCGCCGCAATCCTTGAGGCTGCGGCCTTGCGTGTAGCCGTAGAGGAAGCCGGCGGCGTAGAGGTCGCCGGCGCCGGTGGTGTCGACCAGCTCGCGGATTCTGGTGGCATTGATGGTCACGGTCTCGTCGCCGCGCACGATGACCGAGCCCTTTTCCGAGCGGGTGACGGCGGCGATCTTGCAGTCCTTGCGGATCCGCGCCAGCGCCTCGTCGAATGACGCGGTCTGGTAGAGCGACTTGATCTCGTGGCTGTTGGCAAAGACGATGTCGACGGTGCCGGAGCGCATCAGATCGAGGAATTCGTCGCGGTAGCGGTCGACGCAGAACGAATCCGACAATGTCATCGACACTTCGCGCCCGGCGGCGTGGGCGAGCTTAGCCGTCTGCCTGATCGCCTCCTTGGCGCGCGGCGGGTCCCACAGATAGCCCTCGAAATAGGTGACGGCCGCGCCCGACGCCTTGTCGGCCTCGACGTCCTCCGGGCCGAGCTCGACGCAGGCGCCGAGATAGGTGTTCATCGAGCGCTCGCCGTCCGGCGTGACGAAGATCATCGAGCGCGCCGTCGGCGGTTCGCCGTTGAGCGGCCTGGTGTCGAAGGCGACGCCCTGGGCATGGATGTCATGCGCGTAGATTTCGCCGAGTGCGTCGTTCGAGACCTTGCCGAAGAAGGCGGCGCGGCCGCCGAAGCTGGCCACGCCCGCCGCCGTGTTGCCGGCGCTGCCGCCCGAGGCTTCGATGGCCGGGCCCATGCGGCTGTAGAGCAGTTCGGCGCGCCTCGTGTCGATCAAATTCATCGCGCCTTTGATGATGCCGTTGGTCTCCAGGAACGCCTCGTCACACTGGGCGATGATGTCGACGATGGCATTTCCGATACAAAGCACGTCATAGTCCGGCATCAATTCATGTCTCCGCCAAAAACCCACCGGCTTTCTGCCACGCCGGGCGCGGGCGGGTCTGGCCAGTGGGAATGGGCTTTGCGCTTGCCAATCCGTTCGGCGCCAGCGCTCACGGGGCGGCAAGTCCTGCCTCGCGACGCAATTCGTCGGCCCTGTCTGTCTTCTCCCAGGTGAAATCAGGCTCTTCACGGCCGAAATGGCCATAGGTCGCGGTCTTGCGGTATATAGGGCGTAAGAGATCAAGCATCTTGATAATGCCCTTCGGTCTGAGATCGAACAACTCAAGAATGAGGCGCTCCATCCTTCTTTCCTCAACCCTCGCTGTTCCGAACGTGTTGACCATGACAGAAACCGGACTGGCCACGCCGATTGCGTAAGCAAGCTGCACCTCGCAGACGTCCGCAAGTCCGCTAGCGACGATATTCTTTGCGACATACCGGGCCGCATAGGCAGCTGAGCGGTCAACCTTGGACGGGTCCTTGCCCGAAAAGGCGCCGCCGCCGTGACGACCCATCCCACCATAGGAATCGACGATGATCTTGCGTCCAGTGAGACCGCAGTCGCCGCGCGGCCCGCCGACTACGAACCTCCCCGTCGGGTTGACCAGAATTCTGATGCCTTCCGTCTCCAGGTGGGTCGGCAGGACAGGCTTTATGATTTCCTCAATGACGCCCTCGCGGACCGTCTCTTGCGAGACCTGCTCGTCATGTTGGGTCGATACGACGATGGTATCAAGGGCGACCGGGCGCAACCCCTCATAGCGCACTGAGACTTGGGATTTCATATCAGGACGCAACCAGCCAAGCTGTCGTGCTTTCCGGACATCTGCCTGTCGTTTCGTCAAGCGATGCGCGAGCTGGATCGGCAAAGGCATCAGGGTATCGGTTTCGCGGCATGCGTAGCCGAACATGAGGCCCTGATCTCCCGCTCCCTGCTGGAGGTCCTGCCCTCGTCCCTCGTCAACGCCCTGGCTAATGTCAGGCGATTGCTCGGTGAGTGCATGAACGACGGAGCAACGCCGGCCGTCAAAGCCGACAGCCTCATCGTCGTATCCAATATCGAGAATCGTATCGCGCGCAACTTGGCTATAATCCACCCGCGCATCGCTAGTAATCTCGCCAGCCACAACGACTATCCCTGATTTTACCAACGCTTCACAGGCGACGCGTGCCTTGGGATCGGTGCGGAGGATGGCGTCGAGGATGGCATCCGAGATGTTGTCGGCCAACTTATCCGGGTGTCCCGCGCCAACCGATTCGGAAGAGAACACGAACTGCCTAGCCATGAAATGCCTCGTTTCGGGTGTTGGAGTTGTATGGTGCATTTTGCTTAGCCCACCTTACCTGTTGGTGATGCCCGGGACCTCGAACGCAGCGCACAAATCGGCAACGTCTCTTCGCACGCAGGCATGGAGATCTTCGTCATCAGGCCGCCGGAGGACGCAGTCAATGAAGCCAGCAATTTGCACCATTTCCACATCGCGCATGCCCATTGACGTCACTGCTGGCGACCCCAGGCGAATTCCGCTTGTGACCGCCGGATCCCGCGGGTCGCCAGGCACCATATTAAAGTTTGTGATGATGCCTGCCTTTGCTAGCCGCTCGGCATAGGCCTTGCCCGATAGTGGTCGATCGCGCAGATCAAGGATCAGCATGTGATTGTCCGTCCCCCCGGTAACCAGGTCATACCCTCGCTCGATCAGTGCCTGTGCAAGAGCCTTGGCATTCTTGACGGTCTGTTGGCCGTAGCTTCGGAAGGACGGGTTCGCGGCTTCGTGCAAGGCAACTGCTAGCGCAGCGATGGCATTCATATGAGGCCCGCCTTGCAGGTGAGGAAAGACCGCCCGGTCTATTCGTCTGGCGAGATTGTATTTGCTCTTTGTATGATACAGGGCCTGATAGCGATCTTCGTTCCTGGACAAAATGAAACCACCGCGGGGACCGCGGATCGATTTGTGGGAGGTGCTGCTGACCACGTCGCAATGGCGCACGGGATTCGGGTGCGCTCCCGCGGCAATCAGTCCGCTGATGTGCGCAATGTCGGCTACGAGATAGGAGTTCGCTTCCAGGGCGATTTCTGCCATTGCCGCGTAGTCAAAGACACGCGGGTAAGCAGTTCCGCCGACCCAAATGAGCCGCGGCCGTTCCCGCTTGGCTGTCTCGCGCAAGCGGTCATAGTCAATCTGCTGTGTCTTTTCATCTAGTCCATAGGGGACGCGTTGATAGTCAGTTCCGGAAAAGTTGATGGCCCAACCATGAGTCAGATGGCCCCCTTCCGGGAGGGGCAAGCCCATGACTTTGTCACCGGGGCTCAAAAGCGCACGATAGACAGCCTGGTTGGCCGGCGAGCCGGAATAAGGCTGGACGTTGGCATGCTCGCTGCCAAATAGTGTTTTCAAGCGCTCAATGGCTAGATTCTCAAGCTCATCAACGATCTCATTTCCAGCGTAGTAGCGCGCACCGGGGTACCCCTCGGCGTACTTGTTCGTGAAAATCGAGCCGTTCGCTTCCAGCACGGCCGAGGACGCAAAGTTCTCTGAGGCGATGAGCTTAAGGGTCGTCCGCTCCTGCCGCTCCTGTCTCAGAAGCAGTTCGTGAACGCGGCAATCAACCGCGGCCAATCGAGACCGTCCGTAAGTGTCGCGCGGCGCGATGGCGCCGTCGGCGGAGTTGTCCATGGTGGTTTCGCGCTCCAATTGGACTGATCTATTTCACGGTCAAGCATGCGATCCCCTTCGACGGCGCGTCTTGTGTGGCTTCGAGCCGTTGAAGGTCTCGTTTGTGATAGCCACCGCCGTGGGGCAGGAGATCAACCAACAGTTGAACCAGCCCGCCGTCCTTACCTTCTGCTTTGAGATGGTACGAGCACCACGGACGTTGTTCGTTGCAGTAAAGAAAGTCGGCTCTGGCCAGCAGCCGGACGTGTCGTACAACGTGCTCACGACGCAGACCCAGAATCTCCGCTAGCTGGCAGACAGTTAGGTCCGCATGCGCGCAAAGGCCTAGGATTCGAAGGCGATCTAGATGCGCTGCCGTCCGAAGGCGACTGACCAGTGTCAGCATTGGTCAGGACCAAGCCACTTGGAAAGCCTGGGCACTCGTCCTACTGAATTTGTCATTTCGCGTTCTCCACAGATGTTGCAGCTTTCGAACGAAATAATATGGTTGCTTGTCCACCGACCGGACAATCTCGGTGGCCGTGAAGATACTGTTTTGAGCCAATATGGCTGTGTCGAACAAACAAGATGGGCGCTGTTCTTGCCATTGCCTTTAGCCGAAATTGCACGCAGTTCGGCGGGTCGGAGAATAAGCCACGGTTCGGACTCCACTGACTCAAACGTTGCAATAAGCCTACCATTCACAGCGAACCGGAGTTGCTAAGAGTCTATGAATTTCCTTGAAGGATTTGTTGCAACGTTTGCGCAGCCCGGTCTTGCTCCCGGCTTGCAGCGGTCAATCTCGTGCAGACTGACCGTGATGCAAAGATGACAAGGAAGGTTCGCTTTCAATCTGATCTTCTTCCTGGCCAAGTAGTTCGTAGTCTCATAACTGTGGCCTAGCAGGCTGTTGAAGAAGTCTGACGTATTGCCTTGAGGATGGCCTCGTCGCCGTTGTGGTAGGCGAATGTGATCTCGATCGAGCCGTCGTCGAGCAATTCGGCATAGCCGTCGCCTGTGACTTCATCCATCTCGTCACACCCGGCCCATGTGAAGTGAACTATCGAGGGGCTGTAGCTCAGTTCGAGACCGGCTTGCAGGGCGCCAAAGGCGATCTCGCCGTTGTTGTCGGGTCCGATGGCGATGGTTGCGGGTCCACCGAGGTTCAGGTAACCGCGATCCCACAGATCGGCTTCGATGATCCGCCAGCGGCCGATCAGTTGGCAGCCTGCGGGCACGGTCATTTCGACGCCGCCAAGAGCTTGGGCAGCCGCACCAGATTGTAGGCGGCGGCCGCGAAGGTGAAGGCCCACCCAACGCGGTCGCGGCCGCGCAATTTGGTCTTCTCCTGCCCAGCGACGGTTTTGATCCAGCCGAACGCCTCTTCGATGCGCTTTCTGATGCGCTGGCTGACGGCATAGCCACCGTGGCGCGTGGTGCGGCGATCGATCGCCGAACGACGGCCGCTGATATTCTGCGCTACATGCGGCGTCACCTTCATTGAGCGCAACTCGTTGATGAAGTCCTCAGCGTCGTAGGCCTTGTCGGCGCCGAGCGTGATCGCCTGCGGCGGGTCGGCGCAGGGTTCGATCATATGCAGTGCGGCCACTCGCTCGGCATGTCCGTCGGCCAGCGTCAGGCAGGCATCGACCAGCAGGCCGTGACGGTTCTCCATCAGCCCATACCCCATGAAGCACAGCTTGGCCTCCTTGTCTTGTCCCTTGCGATAGAGCCTGGCGTCGGGATCGGTGGTCGAGTGTGCGTCTCGTTCGATCGCCTCTCGCCGTGGAAGTCCGCTTCCGCATTGCGTCCGCCGCCGTCTGCCGGCGGTTCGCCATGACCGCCGCTTGGGCCGCCCTTTGGCTTGACGCTCTTCATCGAAGCCCAGGCCTCGATCAGCGTGCCGTCGACCGAGAAGTGATCCGTGGACAGGAGCTTCTTGACTTTGGGTTGCGCCAGCACGGCCGCCAGGAACTTCGCCGCGATATCGCCCTCCAGCAGCCGGTCACGGTTTTTGGAGAACACCTAATGGTCCCAGGCTGCGTCGTCGACGCCGATGCCGACGAACCAGCGGAACAGGAGGTCGTATTCCAACCCTTCCATCAAAAGCCGCTCCGAGCGGATCGAATAGAACGCCTGCAAAAGCATCGCCCTGAGCAGCTTCTCCGGCGGGATAGATGGCCGTCCGATCGGCGAATATAGCGCCGCGAACTCACGCTCCAGCCTCGACAGGGCTTCAGTCACGATCGTCCGGATCGCCCGCAATGGATGATTGCGCCGAACCCGGACCTCAAGGTCCACGTAGCTGAAAAGTTCGCCAGTTCGATCGTCGCCGCCGCGCACTCGCCACCTCCGAATCCCTTCGGAGCCAGTGAATCATTGCTGCGGTCCGGTGGCGAGGGCCTTTTTCAACAGCCTGCTAGACGAAAGCTGGGCTAATCAGCGAGGTATGATGTCGTTAGCGTGGTTGGGCCACCAGCAGGTCGACGCCAAGATCGACACGCGCAATTTCCCGCGCTACGAGAATGTCAGTGACTGCGCGCTCTTCCTCGGGCGGTCTGGCGGCGCCGTCTAGAATCTGAATGCGTCTCGCGCCGACCCGTTCAGCAATGAGCTGTTCGGCTTGCCGCATTGACGGCGAAGCAAGCTCAAGTACGTTTTCGCGCATCTCACGCGCCGCCTCGCCGACTTCCGCAAAACGCTTCTCGGCGAACTGCTCCTTAAAGAGCGCAGCGAGATCATCAAATGTTTGAACTTTGGTGGGCTTGGGTTTCGAGCAAAAATATCCAGTTGCCAGTCCAGGTTTATAGGCAAGGCTGTACGCTTTGTCGTCTGGCAAGGGCCCAATATCCCCTGGTGAGACGAAAATGGACTGCCGTGCTACGGTTGCTCCATTATAAGAGCGGTCGAAATCGCTGATGTTTGCAGTACAAGGAGCCGCATAGAAGACGTTTGACGGATAGCGCGCCTCAAGCCGAAGAAGCAGTTCATGCTGACGCGACACATCCCTGCGCATCATCGCAATCCGAAAAAATGGTATCGACAAACCGGGACAATGTCCGCTCGCAATCTCAAACGCAGTTCCTCGCTTCATCAGCTCCGGAAGCTTGTACTGGAAAAACAGCGGAACCCCTGGGAAATTGATGCGGATGTCAAAGCCAGAATGCCCCTCCTGTATGAGGTTTGGAAAGACCGGCGCGCCTACAGGTGCGGCTGACGATGACGGATAAGGTTTTCGGTGAAGGCATACCCAAATGAGAACTCCGTGTAGTCCACCTTCATTCAATTCTGCTTTCGTGCTGAAGTTTATCCGGGGCTCTTTGCCTGCAGCCAAGCAGACCATATACAGAAAAAACTATGTATACTTGCGATAGTCTGAGCTTATCGATTCCTCGGATAGATATTTCAAAAAGCTCACCCACTCTTCTGGCTGCTAGAATGGGAATGGGAAGCTTCTGATTGATCTGGGTCGAGTTCCAGTTGATTTTGGTAAGCGACAAAACCTCCTGCGCTATCTCAGCGATTCCCGGCGCAGATCGCCGATAAGTTTCGGGCTTCGCGAACAGCGCCAGAGTGCGTAGCCGATATCTTCAACCGGGGCGGCGGCTTCTCCCTCGCCAGTGCCGAGCGCGATCATATGCGTTGCGCATTCGGCCAGCGCGCCGTCAAGGCGCCCCGCTTCCGTCGCGCTGCCGTAAAGGTCCAGGAACCACGCCAGCGAATAAGACCAGTCGGTAGGCAAGTCCTGCCCATTGTGATCCCTTGCGACGACGGCCACGACGGCGTTGCGGCCTTCGGGCGTGCGGGGCTCTATCCCAAGGATCGGGTATAATTTCGGGTGTCGGCTGCTGAAGGATACGCGCCGGCACGAGCGACAGTGCTTTCTCCAGCGAGGGAGGAAAATCCTCCAGTTCTTCGGCCAGTTCGGCAGCTTCTCTCCTTCGTCCCTCGCGGCGCGCTTCTACATATTCTGCCGCAACCACGGCAACGGTGCGCTGCGCCCGTTCAGCGGTGCTGGTGGCAATCAGCTCGGCCGGAATGTCACCATCCTTGATCGCCCAGTGCGTACGGTGCTGTTTGAACTGTTGAATGCCCAGCCGGTCCGCAATTCTCAACACCGCTGACCGGTCGAGAAAGGCATGTTTCGGATCGGGCTCGAAGGTGAAGGCCAGTTCGTGTCCGCGCCGAACGATATTGCGTATGCGGCTGTGCCGGACCACGCGCGCGTGCGGGCCTCCCGCCCCGACTTCGTACATCAAAAGCGCCGGGATTTCCTCCAGCCGGCGCAATGTTTCAGGGCGCGAGGTCGATAGCCTCGGCCTCGGCGCCGCTAGATTCCTTGAACCGGTCAATGGTTGACGTGAACGGCGGCGTTTCCCACCACTCGCCGTGGCCCGAGACAAGCAAGTTAAACATGGCACACCACCGACCTCACGCCGCCTTCTCCATAGACCACTTCACCCGTTCGGCGAGAAAGGCGGCGAACGTTTTCACATTCATATTGCCGCTCGCCTCCTCCAGCCCTGCGAGGTAGGCCTTCCGGTCATCGACTCTGACGACTGTCCAGGGGTAACCGCCTGAAGCCAGCATCGCGTTCATGAGGAACCGCGCTATTCGTCCGTTGCCGTCCGGATAGGGGTGCACATAGCCCACAAGCCAATGCCCCAGCACGGCACGCACGGAGGCCTCCTTCTCCGCCTCCAGCAGGTCGAACAGCTCATTCATACCATCGGCCACCGCTTCGGTACGCGGCGGTACGTGCTGCGAGCCGCGCAGGTACACAGGGTGATTGCGATATCCCGCAAGCGCGCTGGCTTTGAGGATGCCGGCGGTCACTGACGGCGCGAACAGCTCCCGGTACCACTCCCGGTGAGTGTCCCGCGTCAACGCGCCGGCTGGCTTGCCGTTGATGATCGCGGCAACAGAGTCTTTGACCTTCTGGAATGCGAGGTAGTAGCCACGCGCGGCAAGCGCATCTCGGTTCTTGCGGTCCTCTTCATCAATCTCCGGATTCCAGCTCCCCTCGCGCACCCGGTCGATGAGTTCCGGGGTGACGCTGTACCCTTCTATCGACAGCGAATGGTAGGCGTCGCTTTCGTAGATATCCTCGACGAACTTCATATAGGCGTCTTTGTCGGACGGCAGTCCGGGTGCCTTCGGGAATATCTCGATGATGGCTTCGCGCTGCGATTGCCAGATCGCGCGCAGGCGGGCGACCAACGGCGGTACGCCCGCCGCAATAGTTGTCAGTCCAATTTGTCCCGCGAACGGATCGGATTCGCGCACGTCATAGCCGGCGGCTTTGAAGGCGGCCACGATTTCATCGGCAAAAGAGTCGCGTCCTACGCGACGGAAGGCCCCCGCAAGCCGTCCCGCCACGGCGGAATGGCCGCCATCAAGCAGCAGGGCCAGAACGGTTGATACGTCGCGCACCGACGCCATGGCGATCTGCATCTCGATAGGGGCGCGCTGGAAGAACGCTTCCGGCACCCGGGTAAGGGCGGCCTCGACAGTGAACACGCGCTGGCCGTTTTTCTCTGTCAGTTCGGCCGGCATCTCCTTGACCTTGAGGTCATAGAGCGAAGTGCCGAACAGCAGGTCGATTTTGTTATTCGTGCCTTTGGGGGTGTTCACCACCACCTGAGGCGGAATAGTGGGCGCTTCCGCGTGCAGAAGCAGCGACTGCTCCGGTGAGAGGAACCAGTCCTTGCCGAACCGGTCATTGCAGTAAAGGGAGCAGAACTCCCAGAAGCTCGCGTACCAAGGGGTGGTGTCTTGCTGCCGTGCCTGCGGGCCGGTCGACATGAGCCAGCCTTTGATAACATCGCGCAGGAACCCGTTCTGCAGCAGCCGCTCCCGGTGGACGCGGGTCAGCTCATCTGATTTGAATATGCGCCGCCCACCCTCCTGCAGCTCTTTGAGGACGGCCAGTGATACAGCGAGTTTTTCATGGGGCTTGGCCATGGCCGTGCCTTTGCAACTTTTTTAGAGCTGTGCGATTACAAGTATATAGTGCTGATAGGCGACAAGTCAATGATGCTGTGGAGTTGCAAGTTTTTTAAGTCGTGCGATAACAAGTTTTTTATGCGATAATCGGGAAATGCGATCGTTTCCATAGCCGCGCGAAGGATCGTTACCCGGATGGGCCGAGACCCAGCTCCCCCGCAGGCTACGCAGGGGCTCGGGGCGAGCCTAGAGCCTGGCCCTCCGAAGCGCTTCGAAGGAGGACGCGCCTCTTTGAAAAACTCGCCCGTTGTGCATCGTGGGTACCCGTAAACGCGAATTCTCAAAGGAAAGACGCTCCTTACCTCTCCCTCCCGCCACGATCATCACGGCCGCGCCCGCGCTCACTACGCCGCGACGCCCGCGAGATCGCTGCACGCATCTGATCGGCCACCAGACCGGGTTGCAGATGAAGGATGTCCGTGACGCTGTCGTGTGTTTGCACCGTCACCGCAGTGACGGCAAGGCAGCTGCGCACGCCCATGGAGGAGAGCGTCTCGATATCGCGCGCGATTCCGGCACCCCCACTGGAGTCCGATCCGCCGACGACAAGTACATGCGACGCCTGCCTCAGCGCCCTTTCATCCGTTAGAATGAGCGTTCGAAACGCAGGATTCCGCCGACACTGCTCTTCTTGTTGGCGTTGGTCCAGTTCACGTTGGAAGCGTCCACCTTGCCGACGGCGAAGTTGCCGTAGCGGCCATAGTCGAGTTCCGCCGTAACTGTGAAATCTGGAAGAAACGCATAGGCGACGTTTGCAGCGACACCATGGTTCTTGAGCTGATCACCGGAGAGCTGAAGGTTGAACGAAGTTGTCTCGTTGAGCTTGTAAGTGGCGCCAGCCCAGAAAGCCCAGTTCCCGCCCCAACTCTTATAGAAGCCGCGACCATGAGCGTCGATGGCGTTCGTGGAGTCGTCGTTGAGCTTGCCGTTGGAACCGTAGCCGAGCATTCCGAACAGCAACAGTTCGTTGGTGACATTGATGTCGACACGGACCTTGGCGGCCACCGATTCGTAGTTGCTATCATAAGCGGCAACGCCGGTGATCGCGCCCCAACCATGTGTGTATTTCAAGCCGCCGACTACGTGCGGTGCGTAGCTGTCGATTGTGCCGACCACGCCCGAGCCTTCTTCGAGCGAAACCACGGCCGAAAAGCCGTTCCCGGCGTCGAAGTAGTACTGAACCACATTGGTATCGAAAGCGCCGTACGGAACCGGCGTCTGGTTGAGTACGTCACCCGCGCCGCCAATAAACATGTCGAAGGCCGACCAGTCCTTACCAACTCGGAGGCCACCAAGCTGAATCCAGGCGAAAGTCAAGGTGCTGTCTCCGTTGAAGGCATGGGACCGAGAACTGTCCGAAACCGAAGTGTGGCGGTTGCCGAAGTTCATGCGGGTTTCGGTGTAGGTCTTCAACGTGCCGAGTTCGGTCTCCTGGCCGGTCCAAGTTTTCAATGTGAAGCGCGTGTTGTTTTGCCATGTGCCCTGATGCTCACCAGTCCTCACATCCGAGGTTCTTGCGTGATCAACCAATCCGACATGGCCCAAGCCGACGTCGTAACGGACATAGCCGCCGATGCGCACGCAGGTCTCAGTGCCTGAAATGTAGACGTAGCCCGAGCCGTAGACGTCGCAGACTTTAACGTACTCAGTCGGGTCAGGCTCGGCAACGGCGGTCACGGCGCGAGCGTCGGAAATGGCAATCAGTGCCGCAGTTGAGCCGAGGAGGAGGCTCCTAATGTTCATTGTTGATCTCCGTTCAAAGAGTAAAAGGAATGGACGTCAGTGATGAACTCTTGCTAAGGAAACAGTCGATAACGATGCGCATTGAGTTGAATTTGAGCAGTTTTGATGCGCTCGTCACGCCAGATATTCATCAGAAATTGAGAATATGATTGAGTGTTATTGTTACAAATATGAGATTGTTATTCCAAATATAATAATCGCCGAAACGACGCCATCCAACATTTCTGTACAAATCATCGCCGTCATCTCCGCTAGTTGTGGGCGGGCCGTCACAAAGGCTTCTACTGCAAATGACGTGCCATCCTGACGACGCAGCTGCGGCTTGAAGCTCAAGTGTGCCGGCGGACCTTGGTTCGCTCTTCCTTCCTTTTTGCCTTGCGGATCAACCCAAGCACGGACGGCAAACGTTTCGGCTACGGTTCGTCTGTTCGCTTCGCGACAGTTTCGTTCAATGGCGACAGCTTTGTTTGCTGTGAGCCCCGACGTTGAGACATCATGCGGCGGCACCGCTCGGTACGACGCCGTCATTTTGGCGAGCGCGATGATCGGTAATCACGCGCTGACGCGCAGCCTTGCCTCCACCACGGAGTCAGTAGGCGCGCCGGCCTTGGCATTGCGGCCGACCTGACGGTCGCGTCGAGCAGCCTCTCGTCCTGATAGACGGCGCGCCACAGCTAATGCTTCTTGCCAGCAATTCACACAACGAGCTCATCGAGATGCCAGAGATCACTATGGGGCTGCGCTAGCTGGCGAGCAAAGTCTGGTCCCAACGCCGTGTTATCTCGTTGGATGCGGCAGCCGCGCTCAGCAGAATCTACTCGACCAGGCGCAGGCTGAAGGGAAGGGATGGTGGAACCAAACGGTGCGCGTGAGGGTCGCGGCGGGAACAGCCATGGCCAGTCGCTGACCGTCCAGCCAAGACTGAACGGCCGCTATTGCTGAGAAATACAAGTTTCGAGCCCAAAGCGGAACGGACTGACATAGCGCAAAGACACAGGCGAGCGCAGCGGTAAGGTTGGCGGTTATCAGCATGGGACGGTAACTGTTGCAGACCACAAAATATCGCGAGGCCGGCCTGCCTTGGTACACTATCTATCCGACTGTGTCAGAGTTCTCTGGGGCGGTCGGCGCCGAGGCTTATGAGGAATGGCTCAGGAACCTGCCGGCTGACGATCCGGTGTCGCTCTATTTCCACGTTCCGTTCTGCCGATCAGCTTGCTGGTATTGTGGCTTCCCCACCACCATCACCCGCCATGATGCGCCGATCCTCAACTATCTGGCGGCCCTGCGTGACGAGATCCGTTTGGTCTCGGAGCGAGCGCCGCAGACGCTGCCCGTGAGCGACATGCATTTCGGCGGCGGAACGCCGTCTCTCATAGGACCAGCCGAGTTCCTGGCTCTAATGGAGTTCCTGCGACGCCGCTTCGCTCTCACGAAAACAGCTACGGTTGCCGTCGAGATTGATCCGCGCACGTTCACGGCCGAGATGGCCGAGGCCTTAGGAGCAGCCGGCGTGAACCGTGTGAGTCTCGGCGTGCAGAGCTTCGATCCCATTGTTCAAAAAGCAATCAACCGGGTTCAGAGTGAGGCGCAGACGTCGGCTGCCGTGGAAATGCTGCGCCGGCAGGGAGTAAGCCGCATCAACTTCGACCTCATCTTCGGTCTCCCGCATCAAACGGTGCAGTCCTGCGTCGAGACCGCGAGGGCGGCGGTCGCAATGCGCCCCGACCGGCTTGCGGTGTTCGGCTATGCGCACATCCCGTCGCTTATAAAGAATCAGCGCCTCATCGAGGAGGCAGTTCTTCCGGGCAGCGCTGCCCGCGCCGAACAGTATGCGGCCGTGGCCGCGACGCTGATTGCCGCCGGCTACCGCGAGATCGGGCTTGACCATTTCGCCTTGCCGGACGACGAGCTCGCGCTGGCACAGAAAACGGGTCGCCTGCGGCGTAACTCGCTGGGCTACTCGGCCACCACCTGCAGAACCCTGATCGGTTTCGGCGCGTCGGCTATCGGCCGCGTCGGCGAGGGGTACGTCCAAAACGAAGTTACACGGGATTCCTACATCCAGCACATCGCAGCTGGCCGTCTGGCGACGTCAAAGGGCTATCGCCTCACCGACGACGACCGCGTGCGAGCCGCAATTATCGAGCGACTAATGTGCGATCTCGAGGCCGATGTGCAGGCAATCTGTGCCGCCCACGGATCTGATCCGATCCGTCTTCTCGATTCAGCTGAACGCTTGGCGATGCTGGCCGAGGACGGGATAGTGGACTTCGAAAACGGTTTTGTCCGCGTACGGCGGGAGCATCGCTTTGTAATTCGCGCTGTCGCTGCCGCGTTCGATGCTTTTCTCGATCGGGATGGCCGTAAGCATCGCCACAGGTGAGGGCAAGCATCCAACCGGAAGCTAAACTCGACGCCCTTGGCCGAGGCCTGTCATGAAGCGCGCGTCAAGGATGCGAAAAGCAGAGCTGATCCGCCTATTTCATCTCATCTTCAATGACATCGACCTCGTGGCTGCCACCGAGGCGTTTCCATATTGATCGTGGTAGGTGCGGGACATCTGGGTGTTTCGCCGTCAGCGCATGAATATCCCCGCCATGTGATGGGTCAGGAAATCGCGGTGGCTGCAATCAGCCCGTCCATCGATGACAGACCGCGGCCACGCCGCTTCGCGAGGCCCGTCAGGTCGCCCCAGGCCAGGGCAACCAGTTCGTCCACGGGCCGGACTCTCGGCTCGAAGCGCTGCGGCAGTCCCGGGCGAGCCATCCGGCCAGTGCGTCACGTTTCCGACCTTTGTCTATGAGGGCAGCGCCGCGCCGGATCTCGGCGATTGACACAACCTGATAAATGAGCGGTCTTCATCGAGCCCGTCATCCATTCCAGCACGCGCGCGTCAGGGCTCGGCCTCGTCACCTCGGAGAGGCCATTAGTGTCGAGCAAGAGCCTCACAATGGCAGACCATGCGGTTCATCGCGTAGCCGCTCGATGTCCAGTTCGGCGTTGCGCAGCGGCGATGCGCAGCGAGTGCCCAGAAAACCGCAGCCAGCTCCCCTTCCGGAAGATCGGAGCGGACGCCACGCAAAAAGCGCCAAATCCTTGGCGCCGGCGGTCTGTGTGTTTGCGCGCTGGCGGCTTTGGTGTACTCCTGTGCCGTTTCGACGAGGCTTCCAGCCGGACCGGCAGGGGAGGAGGCTTTGGCGGCGCGGCCGGCACACGGCCCACCTCGAGGACGAGATCGACGATGTCGGGCAGATCCTCGGTCGCCTCACAAATCGGTGAGGTCGCCGGGACACCGTCTTCCACTTTTGTTGATCAGCCGCCTTCCTGGCCATGTTCCGAGACAATAAGGCGCCCGTGCGCCGCCGCCTCGATTAACCCAAGACGCGCAAGGATCTTTTGCCGGAGACAACGAGGTCACCATCCTGCGGTGCCGCGTTGCGTCACAGTCGGCATGAGATGTGCAAAGTGGACCGTCGTCAAACGTCAAACAGAGGCGTTGGTGACTGGACTGAACGACCAGAACGGGCTGCTTGCGCCCTTTCGGACTTCACAAAGTTCGAAAATGGCGTCGTTTCAGGGCATAATCGCCGCTTGTCAAAATATTTGCGACAAGTCCGGTGAAAGCCTACCGAGTATCTTGTGCTTGGGGGGCGGTTAGTTCCGATAAACTAAGCGGCATACACATGCTAATCTATTTGATTTACGGGCCGACCTGCAGCGGCAAAACAGACGCGGCAATCCAAATTGCACGAGAGACCGGATGGCCGGTCATTGCGCTGGATCGTGTACAATGCTGTCCTCAAATCGCCACCGGCAGCGGGCGTCCCTCGGATTCCGAACTGCAATCTACCCAGCGGATCTACTTGGATTCGCGCCCGCTAACCGCGGGCATCATTGACGCCGAGACCGCCCATCGTAAGCTGATAATGCAAGTGGATGAGCGTAGTTCCCAGCCGGGGCTCATCCTCGAAGGCGGTTCGATCTCCCTTCTCAATTTAATGGCGCGAAGTCAGCATTGGGATGGCGCTTTTCGGTGGCATGTAAGGCGGTTGCGGCTCGGCAACTCGGACGCCTTTCTGGAGAGAGCCAAGCGTCGGGTCACAGACATGTTTGTCACAAGAGAAGGACAACCTTCATTGCTGCAGGAACTTGCGGATCAGTGGAAGGAAGATGCAGTCCGTCCCACTTTGGAAGACGTTGACGGATATCGTTGCGCCATTCATTTTGCGAGAGAGCACAGCTTGGCAATCAGCGAAATGCCGTGCCTTCGCAAAGAGCTCCAACAAGATCTTGTAGAGGCGATTGCGAGAGAATATCTCGAATATGCGCGTTGGCAAGAACGCGACTTTCCAGAATGGCAAACTGAGTGAGCAAGCCTCCCCGGACCTCGCCTGCGGTGCGGGCACGGTAGCTCCTGAGAATTGCGCTAAGTGGTTTGCTGAAGCAAGCTAGTGCCAGGCGACATTAGGTCCGTGTGGCAGCGGAAGGATTGCTTTCGCCACGGTGACTGCGGAGGAGGCGACATGGCTGCACTGCTCATTTCAGGCATGGGACGGAATGTACTGATGACAAAGTGCTGCGCGGTTCGTAGCGACCGCTACCGTGGCTGACTCGCGAACTACTATCCGCCAGCCCAGTCTGTGGCGTCGTCTCGGCTTTCATCGCCACCGCCTTCGCCCAGGAAACGCCCGAGGCCGCAAGCGTCGCCTTGGCAGTGCGGCACCCGGCAAGATGGGCGGTCATCGGCCCTATCTGATCGACGGGAAGCACCGTGCTTTCGTCCTGGGCGAGGTTGAGCGAGATGCCAACATGACGCTTCATCAATTGACGGCGGCACTGGCTGAACGTGGTCTCCTGCGAGCGTCGGTCGCTTCCTGCACCGCGAGGGCAAGAGCTTCAAGAAAACCGTTCTGCCGGCCGAGCAGCTCAAGCCAAAGCTGATGCGCCGGCGTGCGTATGGATGCGCTATCAGACCCGCATTGACCCTACGCGCCTGGTCTCCCTGGATGAAACATGGGTCAAGACCAACATGGCGCCGTTGCGCGGCTGGGGTGTGCGCGGCAAGCGGCTGATGGCCCACGCACCATATGGCCATTGGAAGACGATGACCTTCATTACCGCGCTGCGGCATGATCGGGTGGAGGCGCCTTGGGTCATTGACGGATCCATCAATACGCAGGCCTTTCGCGTCTATGTCGAAACCGAACTCAACAAAACACTGAAGCCGGGCGACATCGTCATTCTCGACAATCCCGGTTCTCACGAGGGCCAAGCCGTCCGCGACATCGTCAGGGCTGCTGGCGCAAGGCGGGTCAAGCCCGCGAGAGCGGCAATTTTGTTCCGGCTATCACCCTCTCGTCGAGAACGGCGTGACGGAAGCGATAAAGTTGCGCCGGCCGGCCGCCGGTTTCCGCGGTTGTCTCACCGGTCTCCTCGACCAGCTCCTGCTGCTCGATCAGCCGGCGAAAGTTCGGCTTACGCACGAGCCTGCCGGCAAGCGCCTCCACGGTGCGCTGCAGCTGCAAAAGCGTGAAGACCGGCGGCATCAGTTCGAATACGACCGGCCGGTATTTGATCTTGGAGCGCAGCCGCGCAATGCCGGTCGCCAGGATGCGACGATGATCGGCGATCATCGATCTGCCCGACACCGAGGTGGGCGCAGCGGAATGTCCGGCGCGTATTGCTTCCTCCACCAGGGCGGCTTCGTAAAGCAGCTCATAACGTTGAAGCGCGAGTTCCTCGTTCCAATGGCGGTCGTCAAAGCCGAAGGCGATCGCCGCCCGCCGTCGTCGGTCGAGGCGTGTCGTACCGTCGTCAGTGCCATCCGCCCATTCCATCAGGCGCGGCCGCAATTCGTCCAACACGACCGCCGGTGTGCCGGAGCGGTGATCCTCCCACGGGAAATAGTCGTACCAGCTTCCCCAGTGTCGCCCGGCCGGGTCGCCAGCTTCGTCTTGGTGGGTGAGCGCCAGATAGCTGATAGAGACCACGCGGTCGTCAGCGCCAACCCTGTCGCGATCGGCGAAGGTGTAGAGCTGTTCGATATAGCCGAGCGGCTGGCCGGTCTGTTGTTCCACCCATCCCCTGAGGCCCGACTGCAGCGAACGGTGAGCAAGCTCGAACGGGCCCGAGGGCAGGGCGTTTGCCTGCGGGATGGTCAGAACGCAGGGGGCGCTGCTGTCCATGGCGACCACAACGGCGATTAAGTCCGCATTGACGTCGTTGGCCTTGCCTCCAGCTCCGCCTTTCCTAATCCCTTTTGCGCGATCGTCCATGGTCCCCGACGTTGTTGAGCAGAGCCCTGCCGCGTAGGCGGCTGAACCGATTGAATTCCGTTTTTGTCTGATAATTGTCGGCGCGTCAACACCACCCGTCGTGGCGATTTTAGCTGTTCGCAGCTGCATAAAAAGTGCCAACGCGACATCCGTGCTTGGGGAAGGAGGCCCATTGAGCGCGCCGATTCAAAGCTCGTCGATCGACATTGCGACGTTGTTCTCGTCGGCGACAGCGCGGCATGGTTCTCCACGGCTTGGCGTCGACGCTGGGCGTGACGCTGGAGATGATGATCATGCACGGTCAGGCCTGCGCCGTGGCCTGGAGCCGGCGCAAATGGTCATCGACCCGCCGTTCGGTTCCTTTTGAAGAAACCCGGAGCAGGCTTTCCGCAATGCCTGAGAAAGCCCTTCCAGTGCGCCCGCGCCAGCATCATCGCACTCTCACTCCAACACAACCTATGCGAGTCAGTAAATCGACTCGCCGGCACTATTGTTTCAGGGGAAATGAATCTAGTTTCAAAGGGTTCGGCCGATAGGCCGGGCACAGCTGCGGTCTTCACGGCCTTTTTGTCATAAACGCGCGCCCGATTGAGATTATCTTGACGGTAGCGCAGTGCGCCATCCATGCCAGTCGAGATGATCATGGGCAAATATCGAGACCATCGCGAGCCACGCCGGCATCGCTATGACGATGACCCCGTTTCCTTTTCGGAACGGACTTCCGAGCCAAGCTATTTTCAGCGCCCGCCGACCGTGACGGCAGATCCTGTCGATGCGGAGGTATTGTGGTTCACAGTCAGCAAGGGTTTTGGCTTCGTCAAACTGTCGGACGGCACGGAGGCCTATCTGCACGTGCGAGTGTTAGAGGCGGCCGGAAGCCGGGATGTTGCCGCGGGAACGCCTCTCAAGATCACGGTCGAAAAATGTCCAAAAGGTCATCAAGTCGCGCAGGTGCTGGAGATCGGCGATCACCGCGCGAAAACTCCGTCACATACGCGCGTCGCTGGAGGGACCTTCGTTGAAACCGGTGCGCAGCTGGAGAGCGGGGGCACGGTCAAGTGGTACAAACCCGAAAAGGGCTTCGGCTTCATTGCTCCTGACAACGGTGAGAAGGACGTCTTCGTTCATGCCAGCGCCCTGACGCGCTCAGGGCTCAGCGTGCTGGTGGCGGGACAGAAGGTGTTTGTCGAATGCGGGCAAGGCAAGAAAGGCTGGGAAGTCCGGAGCATTCGCCTTGCCTAGACGGCGAGGCATTGCTCGCCTCGAAGGAGATGCCGGAGAGCGTCGGGCGGCCGCCCGAGCCCGCGTAGCAGAAACCGACATTGTCGAAGCGCAGCACGCCGTCGGTGACGACGAGATCCCTGGCGCCCGCCGCGTCCTCGATGTCAAGTTCGGCGTCGAGCAACTCGAACAGCCGCGTGCCGCAGGTCGAGGCGCGCGCGAACGAGTTGACCATCAATCCGAGCTGGCGCACCGGCATCTGCAGAATGGTCATGAAGGTGAGCAACAGGGCCAGCGTGCCGACGCTGATTTGACCTGCGATCACTTTCTGGCCACCGAACCAGAGCACCAGGCCCATGGCGGTCAGGAACGAGAAATTCATGGCGCTGGTGTTGCCGACACGGATGTCGACGCGCTCATTGGCGAGATCAAGGCGCGTCCTGCTTGGCGCGGTCGAACTTTTCCAGCTCGTGCGGCTGCGCGGCGAAGGCACGCACGACACGGATGCCGCCGAGATTCTCATCCATCACCCGGATCTTTAACGATCGCTGATGCCCAGATATGGGAAGGTCAGGCTTCAATGACGGGGAAGGTGAAGGATTGACTGGTCGGGTTTCCGGGCCGAGCTTGTCGGCCGCTCAATCGAAAGCGTCATTTGAGGCGCTTCTTCTCCCGCGTGTAACTGGAAGACACGCTCGTCCAGTTCCTTGTCTACTTCCGTGAGACGATGATTGAGGCGAAGGTAGTCGGTCCAGGTCGGCGTGCGGAACGTTTCTGTCCACTGCATAGGCTTCTGAAGGTTGCGCTGGAGCGTCCAGTTCCGAGCACCGACGCGGCTGTGTACATGACGCCGCTGCCGCATGAGGTCGAGGAAGGCCTCGACATTTCTCTCGGCTATCAGATATTCGATCTTGACCACGATCGGGCCGCTTCTCGGCTTCAAACTGAGAGCGACAGCTGGGGCGTCGAATTCCTCCAAAGGATCGGGCTCGGACTCGCGGCGCTCTCGAAGAGGAAACAGAACGCCGGCTGCAGCGACGATCAGAAGGGCTACAGCGGAACCCTCGAGCGCCCAGGTCAGCGAATGGTTCTGGGAAACCGTGCCCCATACCCAGCTGCCGGCCGCGATGCCGCCGTCTATCAATGCGTAGTAGATCGAGATTGTGCGACCCACGACCCAGCGCGGGCTCGCCAGCTGCACGCTCACGCCAACCCCCGACCAGGCGGTGACCCAGCCTGCGCCGCCCAAAGCAAGTGCAATTGCCGCCACGCCGATCGAAGAGGTAAGCGCCAGGGAGAGGGAGCACGCCGCGCAGGCGAGGCAGGAGAGCCTCATCAGCCTTTCTTGCGACAAGCTCCGTCTGAACAGGCTGTTGGAGAGGCCGGCGAAGACGGCACCGGTCCCGAAGCCAGCCATGAGCGCGCCATAGGCGAGCGGACCTCCTCCCAGCTGGTCGCGGACAACCAGCGGCAGCAGCGCGAGTATGGCGATGCTCGCCAAGCCAAAGAGGGTTCCGCGCGCGATCGCTGCCTTGATTTCCGATGACATCGCCGTGAAGCGCAGTCCGTCATAGATCGCCGTCCTCATCGACTCGCGTGGAAGAGGGGACGAGCGAACCTTCCACTTGCAGCGCCAAATAGTGACCAAGGGTACGAAATAGGTGAGCGTGGTCACCGCGAATGCCGCCATGAGGCCGAATGAGGCAACCACAATGCCGCCGAGCGCCGGGCCCACAGTCCTGACAGTGTTGAAGCCAACAGAAAGCAGGGTGACGGCAGCGGGAACATCGCGTCGGTCCACGATATCGCCGACCGACGCTTGCCAGGCCGGATCATTGAGAGCACCGCCGCTTGCGATCAAGAAGCTGAAGCCAAGGATCATCCACGGACTAACAAAGCCCAGCGCCACGGACGCGGTCAGCATCGCGGACGCAATCACCATAAGGCACCGACCGGCGAACATGACCCGGCGCCGGCTGAAATTGTCGGCGAGAGCCCCGGCGAAGACGGACAAGACGAAAGCGGGCAGGTTCGATGATGCCTGCACCAGCGCAACCATCAGATCCGAAGTCGAGATCGTTGCCATCAGCCAGCTGATGGCGACAGTCTGCATCAGCCAGCCGAGACTCGAAACCTGCGTGGCGAGCCAGATCGAACGAAAGGTGGGCTGCAAAAGTGGCCCAAAGGTCGTTGGTGCAGCCAAATCTTCGTTTAATCCAGCCACCCTACTCATTTTGCGACCCTTTGCTTTCCGTTATTGTCGTTTCCCATGTAATCTAGGCTGAACCGTGGCGGCTAGAAGAATAGAGAGAAACTGTTTGCCTTGCGGCACAGTTCCTCGTGATTAAGGGTTGCGGCCGAGCCGCATGCCCGAGCCGGCTCACCCCGCCTTCGAAGACATCACTGGGTGGAGCCCGGATCTTGCTTGTCGTTTGACGCAGCATGCTTCATCAACGGGCACTTTGCCGAGCGATGCCTTTTCGCGAAACGCGACGATGTTCTTTCGTCGGAAACTCTCTCCAACGGCGTTCGATGCGCTGAGTCTGGCTTGGGGCGAGGTGAGGGCTTGCAGATCTTAGACAGGATTGATTCCTGATAAACGCAGACGGTTGCCGGGCCGCGATCGAAGAGGCGCGCGCCTTGCTGCTTCAGCTTGAACAAAAGTCTGACGCGCTCACACATGCCATCGACGACTTTCTGCTCGATCTGATGAGGCTGGCTTTCATTGTTGAATGTTATGGACACGGCTTTGAACTTTTGGCGTGAACGCTTGCCCGTAGAAGACTGGCAAAGGTCAGGCTCTTGTCGGGGCGGTGGACTCCGCCAGGGGAGAAATGACACCCAAAGCCGGATGGCTGACGCGACGGTCGCCCCGCGTTCCGCACAGTGACGAAGGTAACGGTACGGCTCTTCGGCAGATGGCGCATCCTCATGGTAGCGTCTGGCCGTTCCCTCTGATGCCTCGGCCTCCCACACCTATCCGAACAGGCCCGATCCTGGAGGGTCCTCGAAGTGGGCATGAGGGCGATAGGCCGCGTGGTTGGGGTACCAAGCGTAGGCGCGGTATTGGGCTGGAAATTGGCGACGCGCGACGAAGAAGTCCGAGATCAACTCGTGCAATGGCAATTCCTAACACCGTGGACGTGTTGGAGCAGCCTCATCCTCCTAGTCAGGAACGTCATCAAGGTTATAGGATTGATGCGCGGCGAACCCTCGGAACTCAGGATCATGTTGACATCGCTGTTCGACAGAGCCGACTTGGCGCAAGGAAGCCACCGGTCGTCGGCGTGATGCATGACGGGAGTCGGCGGCGCCTCACCAGAGGCGAAATGCAGGAACCAAAGGAAAGGACCACCTGCATGGAATTGCGAACCGCGTCCTCGGCGTCTGAGCCGCGACCCTTGCCAACGATCACTCAACCCGCGACGTAGAGCTTCAACCCAGCCTTGGACACGCGAACCGCGCTACCATCGTTGCAGAGGAGCCGTCCACCAGATGGTTGCACTTGTAGTCCGCACGCCTTTGGTCGACATAGCGGACTGGCTCTGGCCACCGGCAAGGTTGAAGAGTGTTCCGTTGTTGCAGTCGTACTTGGCCTACGTGAACCAGATGCCTGAGCACGCGGTCGCGTTTCAGGGTTGATCTACTCGTAAAAAGGAATTGTCTTAGGCGGAAGGCCGCACTTAATACCGCTATCCTATTGGCGCCCCATCGGGTTCCCGGATTGAGCAAGTCCGGATCACTATTTTATGCCGCTGCCAGCCTTGTGTCGGCCATGTGCACGCGCGCTGCCGCTGCCAGCAGGTCGGTCTGGGTGATCAGCCCAATAATGCGTCGCTCGGTATCGACGATGACCACGGCATGGCTGCGGCCGTCGGTGAGCACCGGCAGCAGGCTCATCGCCGGTGTATCGGGAGAGGCGGTGCTAGCCTTCGACATCACAGCCCTCACCGTGTCGGTCGCCTTCGTCAGCTCGCGCAGGCCAACTACACCGACCAGCCCGCCCTCGGCGTCGGTCACCGGCAGCGTCCGGATGTTGTGATCGAGCAGCAAATGCCGCGCCTGGTCGGCAGGCGCATGTTCATCGACCGAAATCACATCGCGCGACATGATGTCCTCGCACAGCAGGGTCCGGTGGGAGCGCACCATCGCCTGCAACTCGACCTGCCGTAGCAGCCGCTCAAGATCGTTGCGGTCGATATCGAAGGTTTCCTCCAGCGCGCCGAGCGCGGCATCGACATCCTCGGGCTGGAAGCCGACCCGCTCCCGCGCCGGCGGATCGATGGTTCCATGCGCGCTTTTAAAGGCGGGGGCCGCCACATGCGGATAGTTGCGCCGCGACAGTTTATGGATGCCGTAGCCGAGTGCGACCAACACGATCGAGTTCAGCGCTACCGGAACGAAGGGAAACAGCAAGCCCGAGCTGAAGACGGCCGGTCCGCCGAACACCGCGGTTAAGGCGGCGGCGCCACCCGGCGGATGCAGGCAGCGCGTGAACGACATGGCGGCGATGGCCAGCGCCACCGCAATGCCGGTAGCAAGGACGGGTTCATGCACGAAATGCGCCACGATCACCCCGACCAGCGCCGAAATCGTATTGCCACCGATAATCGACCAAGGTTGCGCGAGCGGGCTTGAAGGCACGGCAAAGAGCAGCACGGCCGATGCTCCCATTGGAGCAACCAGCAGTGCGACATGTGGGCCAGACCCGTTCGCCAGCGCACTGATCACGCCAGTCAATGCGATGCCGATCATGGCCCCGATGCAGGCGAGCAGCCGCTCGCGCAGCGTTGCACCGGCAAGGATCGGAACAAAGAGACGAAACGCCATGGCATACCCTTGGGCGAGTGGTCGGAACTCCGCGCTCCGCAATGCAGGCAAAGCCACAGATTTGGAAGTTAAGCCAATTCGGAAAGCCGGCTCACGGGGGAATACTTTTGCGCGAAACGGCCATTGCCAAATGGGTGCAGACATTTTGATCAGGCAGAGGAGGCGGACGGCACGCTGATCCGCTCGAGCGCAGCTAGAGGCCAAGGGCTGTCGTGCCGCGGGCAGCCGGAAATGGGGATGGTCGGAGGTCGAGCTGGGATGGACACTAAGGAATTCAGAGGCTTCGAAAAGCGTGCTGATAATGTCGGCATGGCAAGACAAATCAGGCCCTTGTCGCTCCACTTCCGAGGCGAACTCCAGCGGAGTACGGCTTTTACGCGGTGCTTGGTCTGCCTGTCCTTGCCACCATCGGATTCGTTGGCTGCTGAAACGTCCACCAGTAGCCGCTGAGAAGACGACTGCCGCCAGTGCCGTCGTGGAACCGCTATATGACGGCGGCGTGGTTACAGAGCCGGCTCGTGTCGATCGGGCGGGGGAGCCTGATGTGACGTACATGGTCCAGAAAGTGGCCAATGAAGGTGCTGGCATCGTCAACGTGATCAGGTCACGTAATAGCGGTAATACAACCGCGACCACGAGCCTCTCAGGCGTTCGATGAGGCGGTAAAATCCGATCACCAGACCAAGCGCGATTCCGCCACACTGCCACACACGAAACCGATCAGGTCACGCACCAGGCTCGCCAGCAGATTGGAGCCGAGGCCACCGCGGCTGGACTCTGCCATGCCGCGGGCCACCACCTCTCCAGCCGCGGTAGAAAACGTGGGTCAGCAGCGCCGGCATGGGCCGAGCAACTCCCAAAATCGCGAGCAGCGCCATCGGCTCCGCAAGCGGCCGCAGATGTCGGCCGATGAAGCGGAAGGGCGGCGGTGCGATGGAAGCGCCGTGCGACAGCCTATCCAGACCTGTAATCGTGATCAGGCTCATCTGGGTCTCCGGACGCCAGCGTTGCAGATGGTTTTAGGCAAGCGTGAGCAGGCCGTGGGTCCCAATCCGGTCAGGCCGACCACGATCATGGCCGAAAGAACGAGTTCCAATTGAAAGAGCTGACGACCATAGGCGATCAGGTATCGGAGCCTTTCGAACGATGCGATGAGTTCTACCGCAACCAGGGTCTGCCAGCCGTTGGCAAGGCCTTCAGCCCTGTAAAGATCGACGGCACGGCGGAAGGCAGCACGAGTTTCGACCAGCGGCTGAACGAAAGGACACGGCCAGACCCCGTCTCACGACGACGCCGTTGCGCTTCGCCGCCATCAGGCTGGGTAGAGGACTTGCACGTCTAAAGCTGTCGATCATGCTCGGCACACAAAAAAGGGCGGCATTGCTGCCGCCCTTTCCGCTGTAGGTTGATAGGGGGCTGGATTAGAAATCCATACCGCCCATGCCGCCCATGCCACCGCCGGGCATACCAGCCGGCATGCCGCCGCCAACCGACTCCTTCTTCGGAGCCTCCGCGATCATGGCTTCGGTGGTGACCAGCAGGCCGGCGACCGAGGCCGCGTCCTGCAGAGCCGTGCGCACAACCTTGACCGGATCGACGATACCCATGGCGATCATGTCGCCATATTCGCCGGTCTGGGCGTTGTAGCCGAAGGTTGCCCCCTTGTTCTCAAGGATCTTGCCGGCAACGATCGATGCTTCCGCACCGGCGTTGGCCGCGATCTGACGGGCCGGAGCCTGCAGCGCGCGACGCACGATGGCGATGCCGGCGGTCTGGTCGGAGTTGGCGCCAGTGACGGTGATGGCCAGCGAAGCGCGCAGCAGGGCGACGCCGCCGCCGGGAACGATGCCTTCTTCGACGGCCGCGCGGGTCGCGTTGAGGGCGTCATCGACGCGGTCCTTCTTTTCCTTGACTTCGATCTCGGTCGCACCGCCGACGCGGATGACGGCAACGCCGCCCGCCAGCTTGGCGAGACGTTCCTGCAGCTTCTCCTTGTCGTAGTCCGAGGTGGTCTCCTCGATCTGCTGCTTGATCTGGGCGACGCGGCCCTGGATTTCTTCCTTCTTGCCGGCGCCGTCGACGATGGTGGTGTTCTCCTTGGAGATCGACACCTTCTTGGCGCGGCCGAGCATGTTGAGGCCGACATTCTCGAGCTTGATGCCGAGGTCTTCGGAAATGACCTGGCCACCGGTGAGGATAGCGATGTCTTCCAGCATGGCCTTGCGGCGATCACCAAAGCCCGGCGCCTTGACGGCGGCGATTTTCAGGCCACCGCGCAGCTTGTTGACGACCAGCGTGGCCAGGGCCTCGCCTTCGACGTCTTCCGAAATGATGACCAGCGGCTTCGAGGTCTGCACGACAGCCTCGAGGATCGGCAGCATGGCCTGCAGGTTGGAGAGCTTCTTCTCGTGGAGCAGAATGTAGGCGTCTTCCAGATCCGCAACCATCTTCTCGGCGTTGGTGACGAAGTAGGGCGAGAGATAACCGCGGTCGAACTGCATGCCTTCGACGACTTCGAGCTCGGTCTCGGCGGTCTTGGCTTCCTCGACGGTGATGACGCCCTCATTGCCGACCTTCTGCATCGCTTCCGCGATCATCGAGCCGACCGAAACATCGCCATTGCCGGCGATGGTGCCGACCTGGGCAACCTCTTCCGAGGTCTTGATCTTCTTGGCGTTCTTGATCAGCGTCGCGACGACGTCGGCGACGGCGAGGTCGATGCCGCGCTTGAGGTCCATCGGGTTCATGCCGGCGGCAACCGACTTGTGGCCTTCCTGGACGATCGACTGTGCCAGAACGGTCGCGGTGGTGGTGCCGTCGCCGGCGATGTCGTTGGTCTTCGAAGCAACTTCGCGGACCATCTGCGCGCCCATGTTTTCGAACTTGTCCTCAAGCTCGATTTCCTTGGCGACGGTGACGCCGTCCTTGGTGATGCGCGGTGCGCCGAACGACTTGTCGATGACGACGTTGCGACCCTTGGGGCCGAGCGTGACCTTCACCGCGTCGGCGAGGATGTTGACGCCGCGCAGCATGCGCTCACGAGCGTCGCGGGAGAATTTTACGTCTTTGGCAGCCATTTTTTACTCCTGGGCATTTCGCCCGAAATTCAGATTGGATGGTGCGGATGAAAGGCGGCGGCGTGTCAGCCGATGACGCCCATGATGTCCGCTTCCTTCATGATCAGAAGGTCTTCGCCGTTGAGCTTGACTTCGGTGCCCGACCACTTGCCGAACAGGATGCGGTCGCCGGCCTTGACGTCCAGCGGGACGAGCTTGCCGACCTCGTCACGGGCGCCGGAACCGACGGCGATGATCTCGCCTTCCTGCGGCTTTTCCTTCGCCGTATCGGGGATGATGATCCCGCCGGCGGTCTTCGCTTCGGACTCGACGCGGCGAACGACCACGCGGTCATGCAGCGGCCGGAAATTCGACTTTGCCATTTTTGGATTTCCCTGGTGCGGATGTTGAACGGTTCTCCGTTGCCGGAGCGTGGTTAGCACTCACCAGAAGCGAGTGCTAACGCGGCAGTGAGATAGGCCGTAGGCTCCTGCTAGTCAAGACGGAAGAGGGACGGGCGAAGAGCAAACGAGCGTGGAAGCACCGAGCCTTTTACGTGAAAGACGTCGGAGATAGGACATGGATGGGGAGGCTCACCATCTGTATTTGAAGGCTTATTCATTTGGCACGATCGGTGCAGCGGATGATCCGCAAACGTTGCGCGCGACCGATATAATGAGAGGTGAGCGCCATCAGGATTCCTGCGTTAACGGTCCACTCGGTATTTGCGGTGTGGCCGCCGCGCGGGCGCCAGGACTCCGGCCACCCGATGGTCACCAATCCAATCTGCGGAGAACAGGAGGCAAGATGAGAGGGACAGTCAGCATGAACTCGAATTTGAAATGTTTGGCCAAAGCAACTGCCATCGCCTTGCTCTGGACGGTCAAGGCTACGTCGGCGGACGAAGGTATGTGGATGCCGGGCCAGACTGCGGAAGTGGGCGCGGCCATGCGCGCGGATGGGCTCCAGATCGATCCCGCCCAGCTGGGCCGTCTGGACGCTGACCCGCTCAACGCGATCGTATCACGGGGCGGATGCTCCGCCTCGTTCGTCAGTCCACAAGGGCTGGTCGCAACCAATCATCACTGCGTGTTCGAATCCATCCAATCCACAGCAAGGAGGGCCAGGGCTATCTCACAGACGGCTTTCTGGCGAAGAGCCCTGGGTGAAGAATTGCCCGCGGCGCCAGGCAGCCGATCTATGTGATCGAGGACGTGCGGGATGTGACCGCCGAAATGCTCAAGGGCGTCTCGGACAAGCTGAATGAGTTTGCCCGCTATGAGCGGCTCGCCACGAACCGCAAGGCCCTGATCGCCGCATGTGAAGGACAGCCCAATCGCCGCTGCGACGTAGGGGCCTATTATGGCGGCGCCTCCTACTATCTCCAGCAGAAGCTCGAAATCGAGGACGTGCGCCTTGTCTATGCGCCCGCGCTCGGCATCGGTAACCTTCGGCGGCGAAACGGACAACTGGATGTGGCCGCGCCACACAGGCGACTTCGGCTTTTATCGCGCCTATGTCGCTCCTGATGGTTCCTCCCGGCCATATGCGCGCGACAATGTGCCTTACCGGCCGAAGAGTTGGCTACCCATAGCCTGTGAAGGCATCAAGGAAGGCGACCTTGTGATGGTCGCCGGCTTTCCCGGCGCAACCCACCAGTTTCTGACGGCGGATGAAGTCCGGTTCAACTTCGCGCAATTCGAACCGCGGTTGCAGCGTTCGCTCTCGGATTATGCCGCCCAGATCAACCAGGCAACGGCAGGCAATCGCGAGGCGCAGATCCATTGACTGCCCGCTTCACAAATGGCTCGGCCTAAAACGCATGGGAAAAGCAGAAAAGGCAACAGATCGGCACCAGAATGAATATGGCCGCGCGAACTGACAGACGCGCCAACGATCGGCATCTCGCATGGTCGGTGGCACTGGACGTGGCGCCCACCCTGCTGGCGTGACTCCCCATCAGGTCGTCGGGGTTTCGCTGGCGAAAAAAACTTCCGCGTGTCTCTGCGCGATTCATCCCGCTTGCGCGTGCCTAGTCAACCAAAAAACTGACCATCTGCAGGATCAGGATCAGCAAAAAAAAGCCAAAGGCAGACGCCAAAACAGCTGCCTGCAGGACGATGCGTTGTTTCTTACCCACAGTTCCCCCGGGAGAGAGTCTGATGATAACCCTTAAAAAAGGGCGCCCGGGAACAGGGCGCCCTTCTCATCGACGAAATGCTCGGATTGGAGGTCCGTGATCAAGCAATTCGCCGAAACCTCTACAAGCCTCACCACAATGGTTCGGCCGCAAATTAGGCTCGCAGTTACCGCTCCGAACGCGGCAACGGGCTCTTCAATCCTCAGAACGAGCGCTGGAAGCGGAGCAGACCGCCGACGCTGTTCTTCTTGTCGGCATTGGTCCAGTTAGAGAAGTCCACATCCCCGAACTTGCCAGCGCGGAGATAGTCGACTTCGGCCGTGATCGTCAGACCAGGAACGATATCGTAGGCGACATTGGCAGCAATGCCGAGGTTCTTCCACTCGTCATACGCCGCCTGAAGGTTGAAAGAGGTCTTCTCGTTGAACTTGTAGGTGCCGCCGCCCCAGACGGCCCAGTTGCCACCCCACTGCTTGTAGAAGCCGCGACCGCCGGCAGGAATAGCGTAGGTCCCATCGGTTAGGTTGTCGTCGGTCCCATAGCCAGCCATAATGAACAGCGACAGTTCGTTGGTGGCGTTCACATCCAAGCGGACCTTGCCGGCTACCTCTTCGTAGTTGCTGTCGTAAGCCACGACGCCGGTGATGGCGCCCCAGCCCTGCGTGTACTTCACGCCGCCGACAAGATGCGGAACGTAGCTGTCGATCGTGCCGACGACGCCAGAACCCTCTTCGAGCGATACCACGGCGGAGAAGCCATTGCCTGCGTCGAAGTAGTACTGCACGACGTTGGTGTCAAAATCGCCGTAGGGAACGAGCGTATCGTTGATGACGTTGCCGGCATAGCCGATAAACGTATCGAAGGCCGATTCGTCCTTACCGACGCGCAGGCCACCAAGCTGGATCCAGGCGAAGTTCAGTGTGATGCCCTTGTTGAAGGCATAGTTCTGGGGACTGTCGGGACCCGAATAGGCGTTGCGGTTACCGAAATTGAATTTGGTCTCGGTGTATGTCTTCAAAGTACCGAGTTCGGTTTCCTGGCCGGTCCAAGTCCTTAGGTCAAAGCGGGCGTTCTTGCGCCAGGTGCCCTGGTCGCTACCGTCTTGGACGTCGTGGGTCCGCGCCCCGTCGTAGGATCCAACGTCGCCGACGCCGATGTCGTAGCGGACATAGCCGCCGATGCGCAGGCAGGTCTCGGTGCCGGGGATGTAGAAGTAGCCCGAGCCGTACACGTCGCAGATCTTGACGTATTCTGCCGGTTCCGGCTCGGCGACCGTCACCGCGTCGGCGGCGCGAGCACCGGAAGCTGCGATCAGAGCCGCAGCTGAGCCGAGAAGAAGGCTCTTGATGTTCATACTTGATCTCCATTCAATGATTTTGAAAGGGGCGAGGACGTCGATGGACGAACCGCTCCCTGTCCCCACGATCGAAAAAGATGCGCATCGCAATGCATCCTTCCCGGCTCGAACGCTATTCACCGGGCGAATTAGTGCAAGTTCAAATTCCGTTTGCCAACCATATATAGAAGTATCCGTTGCATTATTGTCACTAAATCCATTGTATTACTTGCACAAATTGAACAACTGTACATTTGAACAAATCGCACAATTGGTACATCTGTTTGTGCGCACTTACATAATGCGCGGAAAGCCATCGGCATCCGGCCAATTGTCAGATAGATTCAATCAGAGAAACAGCCTGGGCGGCGGATGTAACAACTTCTGTGTTCATACCTTCTCTGAGCAATTCGATAGGGACGCGACCCTTGAGAAGAGGCGAGGGGCTGATCAGCCACAGCCAAGCCAGTCTGGGATCGGAGATCGAGGAAAGGACCTGCCTGATTCCGGGCATAGGCCTGCCGTCGATGAACTGAGCTAGGGGAAATACATGCTTCCGGGAGCCTCTCCGAAAGGCAACCACATCATTGTGTCGCTGCCACCAGTACAAAGTGGACCGCGGTATTCCAAAACGTCTCTCAAGATGCGTCGACCCCGCAACTGGACCGGCCCATTCTGCAATGCGCGCGCCTTCTCTCGGGCAATCTTTCAGAACCGGATGCCCGAGCGGATGATCGGCTGCCCGTGGTCGCGAAGCGATCTCACCCGCCTGGGCGTTTAGCCGTCGCGCTGCTTCGGCCTCGAGCCTACCAAGAAATTCGGCGGCCACGGCGGTCAATTCGTTGGAAGGAGAACCCGAAGGCGCAACAGCAGCCTTGTCACCCTGCTTCGCCTCATCGCATTGGGCAAGAATGCGCTGCACCTCCCTCATGACAAAGCTTGAAAGCTCGGTCTGGCGTTTTTCATCCCCAAGATCATTCGACGCGGACATATCTGGCTTTCCCAATAGCATTCCCTCAGCAAGCCTCCGAAAGAGCGTTGAAGACATGAAGTTTGGGGGACGGCGATGTGTTGCGTTTTCGTATGCGCGCAACCTAGCAGCCGTCTTGCGGCTTCAACTTTTGCCTCTCAATAAAAAAGGGAAGAACATCAATGGACGACCGTCTTGCCCCCACGATCGAAACAGACGCACATCGCAGTGCACGCTTCACAGTGGGACGCTATCCGCGACGCTCATTTGTGCAAGTTTAAAGTTTAGCTTGCCAGCTTTATATAATTAGACGTTTCTTTTATGCAACACTTTTCCAAGTGTTACTTGCACAAATCGAACGTATTGCACATTTAGACGAACTGTACATTCGACAGCGACTTTGACGCACGCGTTTACTGGCGGTATACATCCTTCACCGTTGCCGCAAGGCATTGGCCCACTCGCGCGGCACCTCCTTCACGACAAAGGTTGAAAGCCCGTCCTCGGGCGTTTCATTTACAAGATCACTTCGATCCACTCATACGGCTTCCCGAGCGAGACCGTGGGTTCGGACGGTGCGAATGAATTTCTCGTTATAATCGAATTGATTATAAGGGTATATTTCTACGTTGAGTATAAAGGATGTCAAGCCCGCGCCAGCGGCAATTTTGTCCGGGCGACCGCCGTTTCGTCGAGGACATGGTGGCGGAAGCGATAAAGCTTCGCCGGCCGGCCGCCGGTATCAAAAGCACTTTCGCCGGTCTCCTCCACCAGTTCCTGCTGCTCCATCAACCGGCGAAAGTTCTGCTGAAGCGCCTCTGCCGATGTAATCGTCAACGCCGTCCGCGTCAGCGTATTGCCATCGGCGAGAAGCCGACGACATTGTTGATGACGAACGTAACGACCCGCGGCTTCAGCGAGGTGATATGCGCTTCGTCAAGGTAGATGGAGTTGCAGACAATGATCTGGTCGTCTGGCTGGCAGGTGCGGGCGGCCGCTCCGTTGAGGATGCAGCATCGCGAGCCGCGTTTGCCCAGAATGACATAGGTCGAAATCCGCGCGCCGGAAGTCTTGCTCCATGTCTCCACGAATCCATTGGCAAGGATCCCGGCTTCTTCGCAGTGGTCAGGGTCGAGCGTTATCGAACCGTGGTAGTTGAGGTTTGCTTCGGTGACGTGGATGCCGTGCAGCTTGCCGGCGACTATTTTTCGCATTGGTCCCGTTGTCCTATTCATCTCACGGAGCCAGTCCTGATGTTGAGCAGCTTCGCTATGCTAAATCCCGACGACGAGCGCCCCGCCGCTGAGTCCCGCACCTGCCGCCGCCAGGAGTATTTTCTCGCCCGGCCGAAACGGCTCCGCTTGATTGGCGAGCGACAGTGAGAGCGGGATCGTCGCGGCGGAAGAGTTGCCATATTCGGCGATCGTTTTGACGATCAGGTGATCGGCAACGCCGAGGTTTCGTCCGACCGCATCGAAAATGCGAGCATTGGCCTGATGCGGCACGAACCGGTCGACATCCTGTGGTCGCACTCCGGCAGCGGCTAGCGCGCTTATCGAGCAATCGGTCATCATCTCGACGGCCTTTGCGAACACTTCGCGGCCGTCGGTCATCGTCATTCGGGTTTGCGCGAGGTCGAGGTCACCGTGGAACGGGATGTTGCTTCCTCCTGCGGGAATCTGGATCAGGCCGTATCGCGAGCCGTCCGAATCCACGGAGGCACCGAGAATCCCCCGATCAGTATCCTCGCACGGACCGATCACGACGGCGCCGGCGGCATCGGCAAACAGCACGGCGCTGGCGCGCTCAGAGGGATTGATGCGGCGGCTGAGGATATTGGCGGCGATAACAAGGCTCGCTTTGCCGTGCAGGCGGGTAAATCCGTCCGCAAACATCAGCGCATAGATGAAGCCGGCGCAGGCGCCGGTCAGATCGACAGCGCCGGCGCGGCCGAGCCCCAGCCGATGTGCGACCAGAGGCGCGCTGGGCGGCAGGAGGTGATCGGGCGTCGAGGTGGCAAGCAGCAGCAGACCGATGTCGTGGCGCGCAATGCCGGCGTTCGCCAAAGCGATGTCGCCGGCTTGCGTGGCCAAGCCAGACAGCGTGTCTTCGTCCGTTGTCCAGAAGCGCGAACGAATTCCGGTGCGCCGCTCGATCCAGCCGGGTTCGAGCCCGAGATCGCTCTCGATCTCGGCATTCGCCACCTTTCGGCCAGGCGCATGATGGCCAAACCCGAGAATGCGCGACGACCTGCTCATGGCCTCGAACCGAAACGTTCGCCGGCCTCCTCGATGGCGTCATGGAGCCGATCGAGCTCGTCGCCGGTGATGCAATAGGGCGGCAGGAGATAAAGGACATTGCCGAGCGGGCGCACAAGCAGGCCGAGCTCGAGGAAAAATGCCCGCAGCTTAGGTCCGATCTCGGCCAGATAGCCGGCAGAGCCGGCGCGCAGGTCGAGAGCCAGGATCGTGCCGATCGCCCGGCTGTCGGTGAAGTTGGCATTATCGCGAAAGCGTTGAAGCCCGGCGGCCTGCTTCGCGCTCAAGGCCGCGATCCGCTCGGTCACCGGCTCGTCGCGCCAGATCTCGACATTGGCAAGTGCTGCCGCACAGGCAATCGGATTGGCGGTGTAGGAACTCGAGTGGAAAAAAGTCTTCTTCCGATCGTCGGAATAGTGGGCCTGGAAGATGGCATCGGTGGCGAGCGTGGCCGCGAGCGGGATGGTGCCACCGGTCAAGCCTTTCGAGGTGCAAAGGATATCAGGAGAGATCGATGCCTGTTCGCAGGCGAACATGGTTCCGGTGCGTCCCCAGCCGGTCATCACCTCATCGGCGATCAGCAGCGTGCCGGAGGCTTCGGCAATCTTCTTCAATCCGGTCACAACCGAGGCCGGATACATCAGCATGCCGCCGGCGCCAAGCACGAGCGGTTCGACGATCAGCGCGGCGGCGCGCCGGTCGCGGCTGACGGCCTCGAATCTATCCAGCGTTTCCTGCTCGCGGCCGGCGGCCGGGAAGGGAATGGTGTCGACCTCGAACAGCAAGGGTTCGTAGGCGGCGTTGAACACGCCACGGGCACCGACGCTCATCGTGCCGATCGTGTCGCCGTGATAGCTGTGCTCCATGACGACGATGCGCGAGCGAGGCGCGCCGATGTTGCGGAAATAGCCGAGCGCCATCTTCAGCGCGACTTCGACGCTGGTCGAGCCGCTGTCGGAATAGAACACCCAGTCGAGTCCGGCGGGAGCGAGTCCGACAAGCGCCTTGGCCAAGCATTCGGCAGGCTCGTGCGTGAAACCTGCGAAGATGATCTGGTCGAGGCTCGAGGCGGTCGTCTCGATTGCCTTCATAATGCGGGGATGGCGGTGGCCATGGGTGACGACCCACCAGGAGGAAATGGCGTCCAGAATGCGCTCGCCATTGGCTTTGTGGAGATAGGCGCCTTCAGTCAGGACGATTTCAGGGATCGCCGGCTCGAGCGCGTGCTGGGTGAAGGGGTGCCACACACGGGATTGCGGCATCATTCGCCTCCGGCAATCAAAGCGAGGTCGAAGCCGGCAAGCATCGCTTGTCTCAGCGTTTTGTCCGTCAGCGGATCGAGGTGCGGCAGCCTGCCGAGTTGCGGCACGTCGCCGAATTCCACGATCGTCCGTTGCGTATCGGTCATCTCATCGCCGATGAAGGCGATGCCAGCCAGCGGGATAGCGCGCGCCCGCAGTGCCTCGATCGACAGCAGGGTGTGATTGATTGTTCCGAGCGCGGTGCGGGCGCACAGAATGACCGGCAAGTGCCATTGCTCGAATATGTCGATGAACCTTGTCCGGCGGTTCAGCGGCACCATCAGCCCGCCGGCGCCTTCGATGACGAGCGGTGTCGGCAGGACCGGAAACGAAAGATCGGCAGCCTCGATCGAAACGTCGTCGATTTCGGCCGAACGATGCGGCGAAAGCGGGCTCTTCAAGCGGTAGGCTTCCGGCAGCACGCGCCCCGACGGCAGCCCGGCAAGTCGCGCAACCGCCTCGCTGTCGGTCTCGCCGTCGAGGCCCGATTGCACCGGCTTCCAGTAGAAACCGTCAAGCAGGCCGGCAAGCCCGGCCGAAAACACCGTCTTGCCAATTCCGGTGTCTGTTCCGGTGATGACGATGCGCTTGGTCATGTCGCCTCCGGTCATGTCTGGGCCAACGCCTCGACGAGCGCCTCGACCATGGCGGAAATGTCGGCTTCGCCGATATTGAGCGTCAGTGAGATGCGCAGCCGCGACGTGCCCTCGGGTACGGTCGGCGGACGAATGCCGCGTATGTCGAAGCCGCGGCCCTGCAGGCGCGCCGCCACTGCCATGGTGCGGCTGACGTCGCCGATGACAACTGGCTGGATCTGCGAGCCGCTTGGTATCACGCCGCAGCGATCGGCCAGTTGGCGGCCTGCGAGGGCAACGCGTTCATGCAGCTGAACACGGCGCATAGGCTCGTCGGCGAGCATTGCGAGCGCTTCGCGCGCCGCGACCGCCATCAGCGGCGATGGCGCGGTGGCGTAGATGAATGGCCGGCAACGGTTGATCAGATACTCGCACAGTGTCCTCGGCCCGGTCACGAGCCCACCACATGCGCCGAGCGCCTTGCCGCAGGTGTGGAGCGCGACGATGTTGTCGCGGCCCTCGAAAGCGGCGGCCAGCCCCCGGCCGTCCGGTCCCCAGACGCCGGTGGCATGCGCCTCGTCAACGATGATGAATGCGTTGTGCCGATCGGCAAGCGCGGCCAGGCTCTCCAAAGGCGCGCAGTCGCCATCCATGCTGTAAAGGCTTTCCACTGCGATCCAGACGCATCCCATGCCGCCTTCGGCGCGCCAACGCTTGATCGCATCGTCGACAGCATCGACGTCGTTGTGCGCGGCCAGCTTGAACTCGGCACGTCCGGCCTGTGCCCCCTCATGCATGCTGGCATGGGCGAGCTCATCGAGGACCAAAAGATCGCCCTTCTGCGGCAGCGCAGTCAGCAGAGCGAAGTTGGCGATGTAGCCGCTGCCGAAGAACAGCGCGCGGTTCGCGCCGAAGAACGCCGCCGCGTCTGCCTCGAGCTGCTCGTGTTCCGGTGCATTGCCGCGCAACAGCCGCGACCCGGTGGCGCCAACCGGCGTGCCCCGCGCAATCGCCGCCGCAACCGCTTCGCCAAGTCTTTTGGAAGCGGCAAGCCCGAGATAGTCGTTCGACGAGAAGTCGCGCCCGGCGCGCGGCTTCAGCGTCCGCAGCCGGTCCTTGCGCGCCAGTCCCTGCAAGGTCGCCTCATAGCGGGAAAGTGGTGCCCCGTTCATTGCGCCTCGAGTTCCATCGGCTCGATGCCAAGGCGCCGGAACAGCAGGGTATCCTTGTCCTCACCGGGATTGTTCGCCGTCAGCAGCGTGTCGCCGACGAAGATCGAGTTGGCGCCGGCAAAAAAGCACAGCGCCTGCATCTCGTCGGTCATGGCCGTACGGCCGGCGGAAAGACGGATATGCGATTTCGGCATCATGATGCGCGCCAGCGCGATCACGCGCACGAATTCGATCGGCTCGATGGGCTTGGCGTCGGCAAGCGGGGTGCCGGGGATCGGGATCAGCATGTTGATCGGAACGCTTTGCGGATGTTCCGGCAGGTTGGCCAGCGTCACCAGCATGCCGATCCGGTCCACCGGCTCCTCGCCCATGCCGGCAATGCCGCCGCAGCAGACCTTGATGCCGGATTGGCGAACGTGCTCGAGCGTCTCGAGCCGCTCGGCAAAGCTCCGCGTGCTGATGATCTCGCTATAGTAGCGTTCCGACGTATCGATGTTGTGGTTGTAAAAGTCGAGACCAGCCTGCTTCAGTCGAGCGGCTTGCTCAAGATCGAGCATGCCGAGCGTCATGCAGGTCTCCATGCCCAGCGCCTTGACGCCTTCGACCATCGCCACCAGCGCATCCATGTCGCGCGCCTTGGGGTTTCGCCAGGCCGCGCCCATGCAATAGCGGGTTGCGCCGGCGTCACGCGCCTTGGTCGCCTCGGCGACGACGCGCCGGACCTCCATCAGCTTCGACGCCTTCAGGCCGGTCTCGTGATGCGCCGACTGGCTACAATAGCCGCAATCCTCCGGGCATCCGCCCGTCTTGATGCTGAGCAGCCGGCTGAGCTGGACCTTGTTGGGATCGAAATTCTGGCGGTGCACGGTTTGCGCGAGGAAGAGGAGATTGTTGAAGGGGGCATCGTGAAGTGCCTGAGCCTTCTCCAGGGTCCACGCTCCAGGGTCAGGGGATTGAGCCTGTGGCGATGTCTGCGTTGGACTGGCTGTTTGCATGTCCATGCTGTTCCTCCGGTTCTGCCTTGCTTTGCTGTCTGATTGACGACGATCGGAAAGGACAGTTGATTCGATCCTGTCCGTTCCTCAGACAATCATGAGCCGCAATAGTCGAGGCCGATATCCAGGATCGGCGCGCTGTGGGTCAGTCGGCCGACCGAAATCAGATCGACGCCGGTCGCGGCAATCGCTCGCGCTGTATCGGATGCGATCCCGCCAGAAGCCTCGGTGATAGCACGGCCGCCAACGATTGCGACGGCGCGGCGAAGATCGGCGAGGGACATGTTGTCGAGCAGAACCGCATCGGGAGCGAAGCCAAGTACCTCCTCCAACTGGGCCAGCGTATCGACCTCGACTTCGATCTTGACGAGATGACCGGCCCGTCTTCGTGCTCGCTCGAGCGCCGGGCGAACGCCGCCTGCGATGGCGATGTGGTTGTCCTTGATCAGAATTGCGTCGTCGAGGCCGAAGCGGTGATTGGATCCGCCACCTGCGCGCACGGCATATTTTTCGACTGCCCGCAATCCGGGCGTCGTCTTGCGCGTGCAGACGATCTTCGCGCCATATCCACGAACCGCAGCGACGATCGATGCCGTTGCTGTAGCGATGCCGCTCAGATGGCACAAAAAATTGAGTGCCGTCCGTTCGGCTGTGAGAATGGCCCGGGCAGGGCCAACCACTGATGCAATGACCTCTCCATCCATGACATTGCAGCCGTCTGCCCGCTCCACCGAAATTTCGACATCAGGATCAATCAAGCGGAAAGCGAGCATCGCCAGATCGAGGCCGGCGACAACTCCGGACTGGCGCGCCGCCAGCACGGTTCCCGCTTGGTGTGCCTTCGGCACGATGGCCTCCGTGGTCAAGTCGCCGGCTCTGCCAAGGTCTTCAAGAAGAGCTGCCCTTACAAGCGGCTCAAGCATGACCGTGGGAAGCGGTGAGAGCGTCATCACTTTGCCCCTTCGAGGCTTGGCGAGTGTCCGAGTTCCCGCGCAGCGGCCAAGGCGGCTTCGAGGGTGATTTCGGACCGTCGGGCGACAGTCGCATGATGAGGAAAGTCTGTCCGGTAATGAGCGCCGCGGCTTTCTTCGCGCAACAGGGCGGCAACCGCGATCATTAGCCCGACAGCCGCCGGATCCGAGGCCGCGTCCTTGCTTTCGGCGAGCGGCAACAAGGCATATGCGGCTGCTTTCAAACCTTCACCATTCCGGACGATGCCGAGTGCGCGCGACAGGAAAACACGCACGGGTGTCGGCGCGGGCGATGGGTAAACGTCCGCAAACGCAGGCTTTGTTCTGCGAGCAGGCGTTCCGGCGACACTTTCAGCGACCCAGCGCGCGCACACGACGGCCTCGGTCAAGGAATTGCTGGCGAGCCTGTTGGCGCCATGCAGTCCTGTCGAAGCGACTTCGCCGCAGGCCCACAGCCCCTTGACGGAGGTCCTACCGGAGCCGTCCACGGCAACGCCACCCATGTGGTAGTGTTGGGCCGGACGAATGGGGATGAGATCGCGCGCGGGATTGATGCCGGCTCCACGACAGGCTGATGCGATTGTCGGGAAGTGTCGAGCAAATTCCGGGCCAGGCCGTTGCCGCGCGTCTAGAAAAACACGGTGGCCGTTGGCAAGATGGTTCCAGACGGCGCGCGCCAAGACATCACGAGGCGCAAGTTCCGCCCCTGACACGCTCTGGAGAAAAGCCTGGCCGGTTTCGTCGATCAGGGCAGCACCTTCGCCGCGGACGGCCTCGCTGACCAGCGCCATAGGGCGTTCCGGGCCGTCAAGCGCGGTCGGGTGGAACTGGATGAACTCGAGGTCGGCAAGGACAGCTCCAGCGCGGGCCGCAAGCGCCAGGCCCTGTCCGCAACTGCCCGAAGGATTGGTGGTGTCGAGAAACAGTCCCCCGATCCCACCGGTGGCGAGGACGACCCGCCGTGAGCCGAAGAAGACAGGTCCTATCGAACCGCTCGCCCAGACGCCTCGGATCGCATTCTCTCGCACCGCCAGTCGGCGCGCTTCCACGCCCTCCACGACAACAATCGACGGAGTGGAACGCACAGCCGCGATCAGGGCACGCATGATCTCACGCCCGGTGCCGTCACCATGCGCATGAACGATGCGACGTCGGCTGTGTGCGGCCTCCAATCCGAGGCACAGTGATCCTTTCGACGTACGGTCGAAGGGAACCCCAAAGCCCGCAAGCCCCTCTATCGCCTTGGGCGCGGCTTGGAGGATGCGGCTCGCCACGTCTGTGTCGCAGAGACCATCCCCGGCGGCAAGCGTATCGGCCAGGTGCAGTTCCGGATCGTCGTCTTCGCCGAAACTTGCAGCCAGACCACCCTGTGCCCACGTGCTCGAATTGTCAGCTCCCAGCAGCGTCCTGGACAGAAGCAGCACCGGCTCCGGCGCCAGTTGAAGCGCGGTCATCAGTCCGGCGATGCCGCCGCCGATGATGATCGGCCGCCCGAAGATGCTGCGGACATCGGCGCTCAAATTGCCAGCATCCGTTCGACCGCAAGCCGCGCGCGCCCGGCGATCCCGGGTTCGATGGTTACGATATGGTGGTTCTGCTCGAGCGCCATGCGGATGTTGGCAAGCGTGATCCGCTTCATGTGCGGGCACAAATTGCAGGGCCGGATGAACTCGACCTCTGGGTGCGCTAACGCGACGTTGTCGCTCATCGAACATTCCGTCATCAGCACGACACGTGCCGGCCTTTGCCTTTCGACATAGTCGGACATGGCAGCGGTCGAGCCGGAAAAATCTGCTTCAGCCACGACGTCGGGCGGGCATTCGGGATGCGCGAGCACGATCACGCCGGGATGGCTTTCGCGCAACTCGCGGATGTCGGCCGGTGTAAAGCGCTCATGCACCTCGCAATGCCCTTTCCAGGCGATGATCTGCACATCGGTCTGGGCGGCGATATTCTGGGCCAGATATTCGTCCGGCAACATGATCACCTGGGGAACGCCAAGGGATTGGACGACCGCCTTGGCGTTGCCGGATGTACAGCAGATATCCGACTCGGCTTTCACTTCGGCCGACGTGTTGACATAAGTGATGATCGGCACGCCGGGATAACGCTGGCGCATCAAGCGCACGTCTTCTGCCGTGATCGATTCCGCCAACGAACAGCCTGCCCGCAGGTCGGGAATGAGCACCGTCTTTTGCGGATTGAGCAGCTTGGCCGTTTCGGCCATGAAATGTACGCCGGCCAGCACGATGACTTGCGCCTCGATCGTCGCAGCCGTGCGGGCCAGTGCCAAGCTGTCGCCGACGATGTCGGCCACGCAATGGAAGATCTCGGGGGTCTGATAGTTGTGCGCCAGGATGATGGCGTTGCGCTCGCGCTTCAGTGCAAGGATCGCCTCGATATCCTCGACGAAAGCCGGCCATTCGATCGGCGGGATCACTCGTCGGACGCGCTCGTAGAGAAACGCGGTCGCAGGCAGCACGGCGCTCATCGACCCCTCCAGCTTATACTCTAGTTGAAAATAACCAGCATATACTTGCTGTGAGTATAAGCGATGTCAACCCCGCGCCAGCGGCAATTTTGTCCCGGCGATGACCCTCTCGTCGAGAACGGCGTGGCGGAACCGGTAAAGCTTCGCTGGCCGGCCGCCGGTCTCCGCGGTTGCCTCTCCGGTCTCTTCGACCAGCTCCTGCTGCTCGATCAGCCGGCGAAAGTTCGGCTTACGCACGAGCCTGCCGGCAAGCGCCTCCACGGTTCGCTGCAGCTGCAAAAGCGTGAAGACCGGCGGCATCAGCTCAAAGACGACCGGCCGGTATTTGATCTTGGAGCGCAGCCGCGCAATGCCGGTCGCCACGATGCGGCGATGATCGGCGACCATAGACTTGCTGGGCACCAGCGGAGGCAGCGTCGCGTCCCGTCCGCTTCCGGCCTCTTGGACCAGGCCTGCTTCGTAGACTAACTCATAGCGTTGAAGCGTGAGTTCCTCGTTCCAAAGGCGGTCGTCGAAGCCGAAGGCTATCGTCGCCCGCTGCCAGCGTTCACGTCGCGTGGCCGCGTCGCTGACGCCGTCTGCCCATTCAATCAGGCGCGGTCGCAGAACGTCCAGCACGACCGGAGGCGTGCCGGAGCGGTGGTCCTCCCATGGAAAATATTCATACCAGCTCTGCCAGCCGCACTTGGGCGAGCCAGCTGCCTGTTCCTTGCGGGTCAATGCGAGATAGCTGATGGAGATGACGCGCTGCTGGCGCTCGGCGCCGATGCGATCCCGATCCGCGAAGGTGTAGAGTTGCTCAATATACCCCAGGGGATGGCCGGTCTGCTGCTCGACCCACCCCCTCAAACCGGATTGCAGCGATCGGTGCTCAAGCGCAAATGGTCCGGAGGGAAGGGTGTCCGCCTGGCCGATGGTGAGGACACAGGGTTCACTGTCGTTTACGGCGACGACAAAGGCGATCAGGTCCACTTTGACTTCGTCGGCCTTGACGGCGGCTCTGTCTTTCCTGGGTCCTTTTGCCTGATCGTCCATGTTCGCGAAAGTGGTTGGCCAGCTCGGGGGCGCCTGAATCGATTTAAGTGTAAGCGCGCCTGTCCGCACGTCAACACCGCACAGCTGCACGGCCATTTTTAGCTCTTCGCACTTGCACAAAAATGTGGCAAACGCGACACCCGCGGTTGGTAACGTTGGGGAAGGAGGGTCCATTGAGTGCGTTTGGTGACACCAAGGCGATCACACCGCCGGATATTCGTTCGCGCAAAGGTGGGACGCCGCTCGTCTGCCTTACCGCCTACACGACGCCAGTCGCCCGGCTTGTCGATCCCCATTGCGATGTGGTGCTGGTCGGCGACAGCGTCGGCATGGTTCTCCACGGCCTGCCCTCGACGCTCGGTGTGACGCTGGAGATGATGATCACGCACGGCCAGGCCGTGCGCCGTGGCCTCGAGCAGGCGCTGATGGTCGTCGACTTGCCGTTCGGTTCCTTCGAGGAAAGCCCCGAGCAGGCTTTCCGCAATGCCGCGCGCGTCATGGCCGAGACCGGCTGCGGGGCCGTCAAGCTCGAAGGCGGCGAAACGATGGCAGAGACGATCCGCTTCCTCGCCGCGCGCGGCGTGCCGGTCATGGCCCATGTCGGCTTGACGCCGCAGTCGATCAACACCATCGGTGGCTACCGCGTGCAGGGCAGAGGCGGGGATGCCGAGCGCATCAGGCGCGACGCGCTTGCGGTAAGCGAAGCGGGCGCCTTTGCGGTCGTGCTGGAGAAGGTTCCCGAGGCGCTCGCCCGCCGGATCACCGGGGAGGTGGCGACCCCGACCATTGGCATCGGTGCCTCGGCAGCCTGTGACGGCCAGATTCTCGTCGTCGACGACATGCTGGGCCTCTTCGGCGACTTCCGGCCCAAATTCGTCAAGCGCTATGCTGAAATGGGGGAGGCCGCTGCGGCTGCGATCGCGGCCTATGCGCGGGAAGTGAAGGAGCGCCAGTTTCCGGCCGCCGAGCACGTGTTTGCCGATGCGCGCAAGCCCGCCGACGCGGACGCCACCAAGAGCGGAGAAGCAGCGTGAGCGTGCCGATTGTCAGGAGCGTTGCCCAGCTTCGCGAAATTGTCGCCGCATGGCGCCGCGAGAGCGTGAGGATTGCCGTGGTGCCAACGATGGGCGTCCTGCATGAGGGCCATCTCAGCCTGGTGCGCGCGGCACTCGAGAAGGCCGACCGGGTGATCGTGACGCTCTTCGTCAACCCGAAGCAATTCAACAGCCAGGCCGATCTCGCCGCGTATCCGAGCACCGAGGACGAGGATGCCGCCAAGCTGGCACCGCTTGGCGCGCACCTGCTTTATGCGCCGGATGCAGAGGAAATGTATCCGGCGGCCTTCGCCACGACCGTTTCGGTGTCCGGTGTCAGCGAGGGCCTGTGCGGTGCCTTCCGGCCGGGACATTTTGATGGCGTGGCGACCGTCGTCGCCAAGCTCTTCCTGCAGACCAGCGCTGACTTCGGCTTCTTTGGCGAAAAGGACTTTCAGCAGCTTCAGCTAGTCAGGCGTATGGCCCGGGACCTGGATATTCCAATCACCATTGTTCCTTGTCCGACAGTCCGCGAAGCCGACGGTCTTGCACTATCATCGCGCAATGTCCGGCTCTCGCCAGCAGAGCGTGCTGTTGCCCCCGAGCTATCATCGGTCTTGCTCGAGACGGCTGAGCGGCTTGCCCGCGACTCGCCCGTCCTGCCAACGCTTGCCGAAGCGCGCGCAGCAATTCTGGCTGCGGGCTATCGCGAGGTCGAATACCTGGAACTTCGCGACGAGGCAGATCTGCGACCGATGACAAGCCTTGACCGACCTGCACGCTTGCTTGTCGCGGCCTGGCTCGGCGGTACACGTCTCATAGACAACGTCAGAATATCACGGGTTTCAACAGGTTAACGGGGTTCTCGGCACGCGCTGTATCCGTCCGGGATCGTTTAAAACAAGGTCTCTGCCTGGCATCGAGCGATCACGGAGCTTACGCAAAGCGCAAATGCATCGCGTGTTTGAGAACTTCGTCGAGCAACTGTCTGCAAGTGTTGATGCTGCCGATCTCCGTGAGGCAATGGCATCCGCTGCAGCCGGCTTCGATTTTCCGCTATTCGCCTATTTCACTTACCCGTCGGCCTCCGGCGACGCCCCGCAATTGATCTCAAACTATCCTTCATCCTGGACATCACGTTATCTGCAACAGCGATACCACAGTCTTGATCCGGTCATCCTGCGCGGGCTGCAAGGCTGGGATACCTTCGATTGGGGGGTGGATCGCGCTCGGCACTGTCTGCCGAATTCGCAGCAACAAATTCTGGAGAGTGCGGCTGAGTTTGGCATCCGCGGCGGCCTGACGATGTCCATGCATGATCATCGCGGCCGGTTTGCTGCCCTGACCTTTGCTTCCGACGAGTCCCGTCCGCCTCTGTTGCGGTCACTGACACGTTACGAAAAAGCATTGCAGCTGGTGGCCATCAACTTTCATATCCATGTCCGGCGCAGGCTCGCCGACGATCGCGTGGTGGATGGTGTAACGCTCACCCCGCGGGAGTTCGAGTGCCTGAAATGGGCGGCGCGCGGCAAGTCGGCTTGGGTTATCAGCCAGCTTCTCGGCGTCTCAAAGCGCACCGTGACCTTTCATCTGGAAAACGCCAAGGCAAAGCTTGGCGTTCGAACGATCAACCAGGCCGTTGCACGACTGGCTGCCTCCGGCCAGGCGAGATCCTGATTCGTCGGCCACGATAGCTGTAAACCTCTACAGGCTGCATCGCTGCCGGCTTTGCCCTTCGATGGCGGGAACACATCCCGCACGGAGGCGACCATGATGCAGCTGATAACACCAGACCTTTACGACGAGTTCGCAAGCGAGCTCAAAGAGATGCACGGGCTCAGGTTTCGGGTGTTCAAGGAAAGGCTCGATTGGGAAGTTGATACCGAAGACCAGATGGAAACAGACCCGTTTGATGGTCTGAAGCCTGTCTATCTGCTCCTCAAGGGATCCGACTGGCGAATTCGCGGTTGCGTGCGTCTTTTGCCCAGCACCGGACCCACAATGTTGCGCGACACGTTCCCGGTGCTGCTGGGTGCTGACGTCGTGCCCTCGACCTCCGACATATGGGAGAGCAGTCGTTTCGCGCTCGATCTTCCTCCGTCGGCGCCCAAGGCAGCGGGCGGACTGGCCCAGGCAACCTACGAGCTCTTCGCGGGCATGATCGAGTTCGGCTTGGCCAAGGATCTGACCCGGATAGTAACGGTGACGGACACGCGCATGGAACGGATCCTTCGCCTCGCGACGTGGCCATTGTCGCGCATCGGACAACCCAAGTCCGTCGGCAAAACGGAGGCGGTGGCCGGGTTTCTCGAGATTTCCCGCGCGAGCCTTTTGCGCATCCGCAGCAGGGGACGTCTGAGCGGACCGGTACTGTGGCAACCGGTTCTAGGCCCGTCGGCATAGCGCCATTGTGGACACCTGAGCCGTGAAGGATGCTGGTCTGCCCAAGGAAGCGACGGTCGGTCTTGTATGCTGGCCGGACTGGCGTCGTCACGAAGCTTACCACTACGCCAGACGATTGCCACGCACTGCCTGGGCCTGGGAGTTTCTTCGGCGCAATCCACAATTTCAGCGCGACCACGCCAAAATGGCACCGTCCGCCTACATTGTCGGAGCCCAGGCCGACATGAAGATAATCGAGTTGACGACAGGATCATCTTTCCTAAGACAATGGAGCCTCCTTTTTCGCGGACGCGCCACAGTCGGACGCTACGTCGGCAAGGGTCTTTTGGGATCCGCGCGACTGCGCCCGTATTCTACGAGCGGCCGCGGAGCCGGTTGGGCTCGACCACGATTTTGAACCGCTTGATCTCCCTTCGCTCTCATGCTGCAAGGACATCCTGCTGACACCTGCCGGCGTGCAGCACGTGCTGCTGAGGGAGGACTGCCGGAGTCTGCAGATCGCCCTTTCCGGTGCATCCGTTCTCCGCCCGTTGCGGCTATATGTCGACGCGATCGTGCAGCCGCAGCACCTGAAGTTCCATGTCGCTGCCCTTCAGTTCCTGAACGACATCAATGGTTGCGGCCGCCTGGCAGCTGCTTGCTTTCCGCCGGAACCCCGCGGAGCGCGTCTGCGTATCGTGCTCCAGGCTTTGGATGGCTCGCTTGCGGGAGCATCTCATCAGGAGATCGCCATTGCCCTGTTCGGGAGACGCCGTGTCGAAGAAGATTGGTCTCATCCAGGTAGCCATCTTCGCGATCAGGTGCGTCGCGCCATCCAACGTGGCCGCTACCTGATGGGCGGCGGCTATAGACAGTTCCTGATGTAATTCGGGTGACAGCTTGGTGATTGTCTTATTCGAAAACGCGCAGGCATCAATCTCCATTTCTCACTGCTATTGTGCCTTGTACAAGACGTGACACGCGCCTCTTCCGCTGCGGGAATCGGGTTTGAGTAATACGGACCAAGCACTGAGAACCAACGTTTTCGTGATAGTGCATTCATGCCCCGAGAATCCTGATGACCGTTACGAACCCCGACAAAGCCGGCGCTGACTGAAACGGTCGCTGAACGTGCTCTGTGGCCTGCGCCGCCTGACTCTCGGTTTCGGCCATGCCGACTAACAGCGTATTGATAGGCCATCGCGGGCTAAGCTCTACCGGCGAAACCCGCGTCAAAGCGGCAGGCAATCAGAAACTAGATCGGCGGCGACGATGATTATGATCAACGTGACGAACACGTGAACCATGCCGACGGCGCCGACGTTGCCGATGATGATGATGCCGACCATGCGTCGCTGATGCTGCCTAACTACAGTGCTGTGTGATCATGCCGATCACCGCGTGACCACGAGCGGCGGCGGTTCGTGGTCAGGTGCGTGGCCGGGATGATCGCGCATGGCCGATTGTTCCTTCGTGCCGCGGGTGTGGGCTTGCGTTCGGTCATGAGGACGTCAGGCGCAACGAAGAAGTTAGATCAGGGCCCCAAACGCGGCTTATCCATGGGGTGGATGATAGCTATCCCTACAATCAATTATACCAATATTACCCAATACTACTAGAAGATCCCCCAATGAAAGCGGCCGGATGGGTATCCGTCTCGCGTAGGCTGAAGCTGCCGGCAAGAATGGGAAGACGAACATGTGCGGGATTGTTGGCATCGTTGGGCAACAGCCGGTGTCGGATCGGTTGGTCGACGCATTGAAGCGTTTGGAATATCGCGGCTATGATTCCGCCGGCGTTGCGACGATCACCGAAGGTGCCTTGCACCGCCGGCGCGCCGAGGGCAAGCTCGTCAATCTCGAGAGGAGACTGAAGGAAGAGCCGCTGAGCGGGAACATCGGCATCGGCCACACGCGTTGGGCAACCCATGGGGCCTCGACGGAACGCAATGCGCACCCGCACTTTGCCGACGGTGTCGCCGTCGTCCATAACGGCATCATCGAGAATTTCACCGAGCTGAAGGACGAATTGGCGGCGGCTGGCGCCGAGTTCCAGACCGACACCGACACCGAGGTCATCGCGCATCTCTTGGCAAGACACCGCCGGGAGGGCATGAGGCGGCAAGAGGCGATGCGTGCCATGCTGAAACGCGTCAGGGGCGCCTATGCGCTTGCCGTCCTCTTCGAAGATGATCCGTCGACCATCATGGCGGCGCGCAACGGACCACCGCTGGCGATCGGTCACGGCGACGGCGAGATGTTCCTGGGCTCCGACGCGATCGCGCTTGCTCCCTTCACCAATGAAATTACCTATCTCATCGAGGGCGACTGGGCCATTGTCGGCAATTCGGGCGCCCATATCTTCGATTTCGACGGCCATCCCGTCGAGCGTCCGCGCCATACCTTCACGGCCGCGGCCGATCTGGCCAGCAAGGGCAATCATCGCCACTTCATGGAGAAGGAAATCTACGAGCAGCCCGAAGTCATCGCCCATGCTCTCCGTCACTATAGCAACATCATAGAGAATCGCGCCGACATGGTTTCTGGCATCGATTTCGCCAGGATCCCGAGCTTGGCGATCTCGGCCTGCGGGACCGCCTATCTCGCCGGACTGATCGGAAAATACTGGTTCGAGCGCTATGCGCGCCTGACGGTTGAAATCGACGTTGCGTCCGAATTCCGTTACCGCGAGATCCCGTTGTCGCCGCAGTCGGCGGCTCTTTTCATTTCGCAGTCCGGCGAAACCGCCGATACGCTCGCATCGTTGAGGTACTGCAAGGAGCGTGGGCTGAAAATTGGCGCTATCGTCAATGCCTGCGAATCGACCATCGCTCGGGAGGCCGATGCGGTCTTCCCGATCCTTGCCGGACCGGAGATCGGCGTCGCCTCCACCAAGGCGTTTACCTGCCAGCTTGCCGTTCTAGCCGCACTCGCCATCGGCGCCGCCAGAGCCCGCGGGACCGTAACCGAAGACGAGCTGCAGGCGCTCGTCAGGAGCCTCGCCGAAGTGCCGCGCGTCATGGGCCAGGTACTCAACAGCATCCAGCCGGAGATCGAGTTCCTGTCGCGCGAACTGTCAAAGTGTCGTGACGTCCTGTATCTCGGCCGTGGCACCAGTTTCCCGCTAGCGATGGAAGGTGCGCTGAAGCTCAAGGAGATTTCCTACATCCATGCCGAGGGCTATGCGGCGGGTGAATTGAAGCACGGTCCGATCGCATTGATAGACGACAACATGCCAGTGATCGTCATCGCGCCCCATGATCGCTTTTTCGACAAGACCGTCTCCAACATGCAGGAAGTGGCTGCCCGTGGAGGGCGGATTATCCTCATCACCGATGAAAAAGGGGCAGCCGCATCGAAAATCGACACCATGCACACGCTCGTGCTGCCGGCTGTCGACGAGATTATCGCGCCGATGATCTTCTCGCTGCCGATACAGCTTCTTGCCTACCACACGGCGCTCTTCATGGGCACAGATGTAGACCAGCCGCGCAATCTCGCAAAATCGGTCACGGTCGAATGATTGTGAACCTTTATAGGTGGCGATGCTTGTCCATCTTCGCTGCATCGGCGGTGGAAATTGGTCGAAGGTATCAGCGTCCGCGAGGCTGGGTGGACGGTGCCGCGAATAGCCACTGGAGGCGTCAGTGAGAGTTCGAGTTGCTGTTCAAGAAAGCCATCGGGGAGAATGAGTCGTGTAGGATCGCAGGTCGAATGCGCTACAGCCGATCAGGCCATCTCATGGCGGGCAGGTTCTTAGAACTTGATCAGTAGCAGGTGAGCCGCCATATTCCGACCCGGCTGCCAATTTCAAGTGGCCCATTCCATGGATGAGGCCGGTCCGGCCGAATGGACGTCCATTTTTTTGATTTGCTGGGTGTGCGCCAGGGTCGGGGAGGAAATCTCCCGATTTGTCAGGCGCTCCCATCTTCTTGGAGATGTTTATGAAGGATTCGCGCATTCCCGAGCCAGTCTTGACGGCTATGTCGCAGGGGACCCACATCATCCGCGCTTATCGTGAGCACCTTGGGTATTCAATCGAGGACCTCGCGGTCGCGTGCGGGCTTGCCGCTCAGGAAATCCAAAACATCGAGCGGGGTCTAAAGTACAATAAGGGCTATCGGAATCGGATAGCGAGATCGCTGTCCATACCTGTGGGAATTCTTGAGGCAGAGTCGGACATATCGGACGCCGCCTGATCAGTCGGATAATCTGCAATGGGTGGAAGACCGTTCTTGTGATGTGACGTTTGCGGCTGATAGTCGTCGCTTGATTCCGTTGGACGCGAATGCCTTCTGGCGCAGTACCGCCAAGAGAATTCTCGTCCACTGTCCGAGTCAGGAACTGCACACGGGCTCGCCGAACAGGAAGTTGGAACGCTTCGTCATGCTGTCTTAGGCGATATAGCCGCCCGGAGTGCTGCGACACGTGCACGATAGCATTGGCTCGCGAGGATGGATTGCTAACGGCGAACCCATGCTGGTCGGCAAGGCGATATTGGCTGGAGCATCAACTCGGCCGACGAGAGTGGCCCCCCATCCTAGGCAGGATCGGCCGACATGGCCGGCATCGCGAGCCGCTCTGAAAAGAGCACAGCGGGCATCCAGACGCTGCCGGGTTGACTATTGGTGTCGGAACCGCAAAAAGGGGCCGCTCTTCATGAGTGGCGTGCGCCGGCAGTCTAACCCCAAGCCCCCCGCCAGGCTGCCGGCGCGCTTCTAGCCGCCTTGATGCACGGCGATAAGCTTTTGACGGCCTGAAGCGACGTTGTGGTCGCCGTTGCGGTGCTTTTCCACGCGCCTCGTCAGGCGCCGGGATTGCTCCGTCGTGATGGCAGGCGGGGGTTTGCAGGTTGCGGTCGACGGGTTCGTTTCGGGGCGTCTGCCCCCATCGTTATGTCGCGAGTTGGGGGATGCGATCGAGGACGATGCGCAGGATGCGCTGGTCGGGGCACGATGTCGGCAGGTGCAGGCGGATTTGCGATTTCATCTCGACCACCCGCGCAGCGATTTTGATGAGGCGCAATCGCAGCGTGTCGAATTGGGCGACGGCAAAGCTCGAGCGCCTCGGCATCG
>NZ_JAMYNR010000025.1:0-87416 GCF_040319155.1 Mesorhizobium sp. M0954
CCGCAAAACAAAAGGCCCCCCCAACCCAGCTGGGGGGGGGCTAATAGCCCCACAATAAAAATTTTTAAAAACTGGGGGGGGGGTCTTGGGCCAAAAACGCGGCGCGCGGCCAAGGCCCGCGCCCCTGGTCCATGCTCAAGCGGCCAAGACTGCTGGCATCGGATGGATTGCATGAAACGGAACGCAAAGCCGGTTCCAGGTGTTGATCATGCCGAGCGCAACCGAGAGCTTGACCAGCTCCTCTTCCGAGAAATTCTCGAGCGTCCTTGCATAGAGTTCGTCCGACACACCGTTGTCGGCAATCCTGGTCAGCGCGTCGGTCCAGGCCAAGGCCGCGCGTTCGCGCTCTGAAAACAGCGGCGATTCCTTCCAGGCGGAGACGAGATAGAGCCGCTGCTCGCTTTCGCCGTCGCGGCGCGCTTCGCGGCTATGCATCTCGACGCAATACGAGCAGCCGTTGATCTGCGACGCCCTGAGCTTGATCAGATGCAACAGGCTTTTTTCGAGCCCGCATTCGTCGACTGCCTTGTTGAGCGCCGACACCGCCTTCATGATCTCCGGCGCCGCGCCGAAAAATTGCAGCCTCTGTTTCATCGTCTGTAGCCTTTCATGCTTGCTTGGTTGAACCTGATTTCTGCGGCCGCCGATGGCGCTCGACGAAGGCGCAGTTCGCGGCGACCGAACGGGGATCGGCATCGGCGGTGTATTCTGCAACGATGTCGGACAGCCGGGCGTCGGCGAGCGCGGCGCGATAGGCACGCTCGGCCTTCAGCATGGCTACGTTGATGCCGCAGGGTTTGACATAGACCGAGGCATCGAGCTTCGCTGGGCCGCGCTGGCGGATTTCGGCGCAGCGGAACGCCGGTTCACGCCCCTCGACGGCCAGCACGATATCGAGCAGCGTTATGCGTTCCGCCGGCCGCGCCAGCCGGTAGCCGCCGGACGGCCCCGGCACTGATTCCAGAATGCCGGACGCAGTCAGCGCGTTGAGATGCTTAAGCAGATAGCTCGGCGACAGCCCGAACGCTTCGGCCATGGCAGCACCTGGCAAGGTCGCGGCGCCATCAACGCCGGCGAGCATCGCGGCGCAGTGGATGGCCGCTTCGACGCCTTCGCCCAGCTTCATTGCGCTCTCCTGTTCATGGATATAGATTATCTTGGATATCTTTTATCCGCAATAGGAAAGTCAAAAAGCGGCGCCCATGGACGCCGCTTTTTTCGCAATGCTATTCCGCCGCCACCTTGGCCATCGGATTGTTCGGATGCGTCGTCCAGTTGGCATAGATCGGCGACACCGGCCTGCCGGTGCGCTGGTCCATCACGCCGACCGCCAGCGCCTCCATGGTGATGCAGTTCTCGACCGGACAGACATTGACGCAGAGATTGCAGCCGACGCATTCGGCCTCGATCACCTCGAAATGCCTGACGCCGTCGACCATGCTGGTGATGGCCTGGTGCGAAGTGTCCTCGCAGGCGATGTGGCAGCGGCCGCATTTGATGCAGGCATCCTGGTCGATATGCGCCTTGGCGACGTAGTTGAGGTTGAGATACTGCCAGTCGGTGACGTTGGGCGTGGCACGGCCAACGATGTCGTCGAGCGTGGCATGGCCCTTCTCGTCCATCCAGTTTTCCAGGCCGGCGATCATCTCCTGCACGATCTTGAAGCCGTAGGTCATCGCCGCCGTGCACACCTGCACATTGCCGGCGCCGAGCGCCATGAATTCGGCGGCGTCGCGCCAGGTGGTGATGCCGCCGATACCGGAGATCGGCAGGCCATGCGTTTCCGGATCGCGCGCGATCTCGGCCACCATGTTCATGGCGATCGGCTTCACCGCCGGACCGCAATAGCCGCCATGCGAACCTTTGCCGTCGATCGTCGGCTCCGGTGCGAAATTGTCGAGATTGACGCCGGTGATCGAATTGATGGTGTTGATCAGCGACACCGCGTCGGTGCCGCCGGCAAGGGCAGCGCGTGCCGGCTTGCGTATGTCGGTGATGTTGGGCGTCAGCTTGGTGATGACAGGCATGCGGGTGTTGGCCTTGCACCAGCGCACCACCATTTCGATGTATTCCGGCACCTGGCCGACCGCCGCACCCATGCCGCGTTCCGACATGCCATGCGGGCAGCCGAAATTGAGTTCGATGCCGTCAGCGCCGGTCTCCTCGACTACCGGCAGGATCGCCTTCCAGGCATGCTCCTCGCAAGGCACCATCAGCGAGACGACGATCGCCCGGTCGGGCCAGTCCATCTTGACCTGCTTGATCTCGCGCAGATTGACCTGCAGGTCGCGGTCGGTGATCAGCTCGATGTTGTTGAGGCCGAGCAGACGACGGTCGGCGCCCCAGATCGCGCCATAGCGCGGACCGTTGACGTTGACCACCGGCGGGCCCTCTTCGCCGAGCGTCTTCCATACCACGCCGCCCCAGCCCGCCTTGAAGGCGCGAATGACATTATAGGCCTTGTCGGTCGGCGGCGCCGAAGCCAGCCAGAACGGGTTCGGCGACTTGATGCCGACGAAATTGTTGCGGATGTCTGCCATGCTCATGCCCTCCCGTTCGAGGTCAGTGCCCGATGAATGCTCTCCGCCGCATCGCGGCCTTGCGCGACGGCTGAAACAGTCAGGTCGTCGCCGCCGAAAATGCAGTCGCCGCCAGCCCAGACATTGGCCAGCGAGGTGCGCCCTTCCGCATCGACCTTGATGCGGCCGGCTTCCAGCGCGACCTCCGCACCGCTGCCGTTGAGCGCAGCCGGGACAAAGCTCTGGCCGATCGCCTTGAACACCTGATCGGCGACGAGCGTCAGCCGCTCGCCGGTGCCGACGAGCCTGTCGCTGTCCATCGCGGTGTATTCGAGCTCGATCGCCGACACCTTGCCGGCATCGGCAATGACCCGCTTCGGCTGCAACCAGTGCCGGATGATGACGCCGTTGGCGGCAGCCAGATCCTGCTCGAATTCGGAGGCATTCATGTGCTCCGGGCCGCGCCGATAGCAGATCGTCACCTCTTCGGCTCCGAGCAGCTTCGATTGCACCGCCGCGTCGATCGCCGTCATGCCGCCGCCGATGACGACAACACGCCGGCCGACCGGCAGGCTGGCCAGATCACTGGCCTGACGAAGCTCGGCAATGAACTCGACGGCATTGCTGACGCCTTGCGCCTCCTCGCCATCCGCTCGCAAGGCATTGACGCCGGCAAGCCCCATGCCGAGGAACACCGCATCGTAATTCCTGGTCAGGTCCGACAGCTGGTAATCACGGCCGAGCGCCTTGCCGTTCTGGATGTCGATGCCGCCGATCGACGTGACATAGTCGACTTCAGCCTGGGCGAAATTGTCGACGCTCTTATAGGCGGCGATACCGTATTCATTGAGGCCGCCGGCCTTCGGGCGGGCTTCCAGGATGGTCACGTCGTGGCCGTAGCGGGAGAGCCGATGCGCGGCCGCAAGCCCGGCCGGTCCGGCGCCGACCACAGCGACCGTCTTGCCGGTCGGTTCGGAGCGGTTGTAGAACTGCTTGTTTTCGGCCATGGCGACATCGGTGGCGTAGCGCTGAAGGCGACCAATCTGCACCGGCTTGCCTTCGGCCACCTCGCGCACGCAGACTTCTTCGCATAGCGTCTCGGTCGGGCAGACGCGGGCGCACATGCCGCCCAAAATGTTCTGGTCAAAAATGGTCTTGGCTGAGCCGATCGGATTGCCCGTCGAAATCTGGCGGATGAACAGCGGGATGTCGATCGAGGTCGGACACGCATTCATGCACGGCGCATCATAGCAGAAATAGCAGCGGTCGGACTCGACCAGCGCCTCGTGATGATCGAGTGGCGGGTGCAGGTCGGCGAAATTGTCGGCATATTGGTCCGGCGAGAGCCGCCCGCCGGCAATGCCTTGCTTGAACTGGCCTTCTGGCATCGTCAGTTCCCCATGTTCTTGTTTTGGGGAAGGCTAGCACGTTTTGTTTTTTTATCAATTGGTCAATTTTCGGCGCAAACTGCTGAAAAGCCACGAATAAACATGACAAGTGTACTCATGTTACCAAAGCCGCCGACAGGGAAGCTTGGCCATAGCGGCACTGCCGTTGCTGGACTGAGTGGTCAGCCTGGTAAGCTTAGCGTTGGTTTTGATCACCGAAGGCAAAGGGCCCTGAAGTCTTCGTCCGTCAGCTGCGTCCAGCTGCCATCGGGGCCGGGATCGGCCTCCTCCCGATGGCACAGCGCGACAAGTTCGGAAGTGAGCGACATCCGGCGCATGGATCAACAACCCCTCGTTGACTGCGAGCAAAGTCGAAAACCGCAGGGCGCGCAACCCGGTAACATTTCCAATTTGCCGTCATCTTTTTTGGTTGGCTGTCGGATTTTCGTCGTGAAGATCGTCCTAGAATGGATCGCGCATGATCGATGTACAAACCGCAAGGAGCACGACAATGCCACAGTCCCCCATGCCCTTCTTCTGGTACGAGCTGATGACCACCGATCTCGACGCCGCCGAGGCGTTTTACACCTCCGTGGTGGGCTGGAGGGGGCAGCCTTTCGAAGGGGCCCAGGGCATGCCGCGCTATATCGTCATGAATGTCGGCGAGCGCGGCGTCGGCGGGATGATGACGCTGCCCGATGACGCGCGCAAGATGGGCATGCCGCCGGCCTGGGTCGGTTATATCCTCACCAGGGACATCGATGCCGCAACGGCCTCCCTCAAGAAGGCTGGTGGCGCGGTTCACCGCGAGCCCGACGACATTCCTGGCGTCGGCCGCTTCGCCGTCGTTGCAGACCCGCAAGGCGCGATGTTCAACTTCCTGCAGCCCAGCGGCCCCGACCAGCCGCCGCTACCGTTGGCGACCCCCGGCAACATCGGCTGGCATGAGCTCTACACGTCAGACTGGAAGGCGGCGTTCGATTTCTATTCCAGCCAGTTCGGCTGGGAGAAGGGCGACGCCATGGATATGGGTCCGATGGGCGTCTACCAGCTTTTCGCCTTCGGCGGCGAGCCCGTTGGCGGCATGATGAACAAGCCCGAGCAGATCCCGGCGCCGGTCTGGCAGTTCTATTTCAACGTGCCCGGCATCGACGCGGCAGCCAAGCGCGTCACCGACAATGGCGGCAAGATCCTGATGGGTCCGATGGAGGTCCCCGGCGGCAGCTGGATCGTACAGTGCACGGATCCGCAAGGCGCCCATTTCGCGCTAATGGCACCGACGCGGTAACAGGCCGCGCCAATTGGGGGCCGCCATCGTGCGGCCCCAAGGCTGCAGCACGCCTCACGACTCACTCACCGACAGTTGAATGAAGGCCGGACTATGTGAATGGTCCGGCCTTTGGCGATGACCTATGGCCGGGCTAGGTGAAAATGGAGTCGTAGATGAAGCTTTTCGAAGGCCTCGCCGGATATCAACCGTTCGCCCTTGCCGCCTTGCGCATCATGACGGCGCTGCAGTTCATTGAGCACGGCACCCAGAAACTGTTCAATTTCCCCGTCGGCGACCATGCCGGCGCCCTGAGCGCGCTATCGCTGACCGCGGCCATCCTGGAATTCGGAGGCGGCATCCTGCTGGTATTGGGGCTTTTCACCAGGCCGGTGGCATTCCTTCTCAGCGGCGAGATGGCGATCGCCTATTTCATGGCGCACATGCCGCAGAGCTTCTTCCCGGTCAACAATGGCGGCGATGCCGCGATCTCCTTCTGCTTCATCTTCTTCTATCTGGTATTCGCCGGCCCCGGCGCCCTGGCACTGGACAACCGCAAAACATCGTAGCCGGGCGGATCAGCGCGCGCTCAGGCCGACTTGCGCGCAATCAGGCCCGCGAAGGCGATGAACCCGAAGAACTCTCCGGCTTCGACACGCCGGCGCGCCTCGTGCTTCAGCCCGTCGCCAAGCGCCTTGTCGAGTCGCTTCCAGCCGGCCAGAATATCGGCGCCGCGATCGACCAGAGTCAGCATGTAGTCGGGCGCGGCAATTTGGGCGTAGCCGTAGCTGTCGAATTTTTCGACGACAAAGCCCGCCGATTTCGCCAGCAGCGGCAGCCGGCGCGTCAGCCAGCGGTCATTCACCAGCGCCGCCATTGCGGCATCCACGCAATCCTGCAGCGGATCATGATCGCCGATGGCAACCGTCGTCGTCGCGTAATCGCCGTCGAAGATCGCCAGGCAGCCGCCTGGGCGAAGCACGCGCAACGATTCCGTCAGGGCCTTTTCGGGACCGGGCACATGGGTCAGGCAGGTATGGAAGATGACCACATCGAACGAGTTGTCCTCGTGCGGCAGCGACCTGGCATCCCCTTCGACGAAGTTCAGGTTGGGGATATCCGCGGCAAGCTCGCGCGCCTTCGCCAGAAATATCGGCGACGGATCGAGCCCAACAACCTCGTTCACCCCCGGCCAGCGCGCAAGCTCGCGACTGATCGGTCCCGAGCCGCAGCCGCCTTCGAGGACGCGTGCCCTTTCCGGAAAATCGATCGACGAGAAAAACGAGTGGCGGATTGCCTTCTGGCGCGGGTCTGCGGCCCGCAACTCCATCGCGTTGATAAGAACCGCGACAACAGCCGGATCAGCGGTTGTGATCTGCGCATACACATCGGGCATGGTGGACCTCCGAAGCAATTGCCCAGCCTTCCGCCGCAGCTCGACAATAAAACCAAAGGTCACCGCGCGAAAGAATTTTCACTATCGCGAAATCGTCCTCCCCCTTTCATCGTGCCACCGGCACGGCGACTTCGCCATGCCACTCGGTTCCTCAACCGCGCATCCGCTCGAAATTGGCGTCAAACAGCGGTGTCTGCTGCATACGTGCGGCGTAACGCTTGCCCAATAGCTCGATCTCGAAACCGTTGGCCTCATCGGCGATCTCTTTCGGCACGTAACCGATGGCGACGGACTTTTTTGAATGATGCGCGTAGCCACCCGACGTGATCCAGCCGCGCACGGCACCGCCATACCAGATTGGCTCGTCGCCGATGACGTCGGCATCGGCAGCATCGACGACAAAGGCCCGCAGCCGCAGTCTGCCGCCTTGCTTGCGCTCTGCCAGCGCTGCCTGCTTGCCGATGAAATCGGCCTCTTTGCCATAGGCGACGAAGCGGTCGAGGCCGGCCTCCAGCGGCCCATAGATCGGCCGGTATTCGCGCGCCCATGAGCCGTAATTCTTCTCGAGCCGCAGCGCATTGAGCGCGCGCGAGCCGAACAGGCCGATGCCGAATTCCTCGCCCGCCGCCATCAGCGCCTGATAGGCGGCACGCTGATATTCCGGCGCCACCCAGATTTCGTAGCCGAGGTCGCCGGTGTAGCTGACGCGCCCGACCAGGCACGGTGCCATGCCGATATCCATCCTGCTGATGGCCATGAACGGAAAGGCCGTATTCGACACGTCAGATCGTGTGACCTTTTCAAGAAGGTTCCGCGCGCTCGGCCCGGCGATCGACAGGCCGGTGAGTTTTGCTCCCAGCGCCTCGATGCTAACAGAGCCGTCCTTCGGCAGATGCGCTTCGAACCAGCGCATGTGGTACTGCTCGGCGACACCGCTGCCGGCCAGGAACCAATCCTTGCTTGCAGAATTTGGACCGCCGAGATTGGCCAGCGTGAAATCGCCGATCAACCTGCCGTCTTCCTTCAGCATCGGCGCCAGCGTCATGCGGCCGGGCCTTGGCAATTTGCACGCGAGCATACTGTCGAGCCAGGTTGCTGCGTCCTCACCGGTGACTCTGTATTTGGCGAATGACGAGATTTCCAACAGACCAACGCGTTGCCGAACCGTCTCCACTTCTTTCGCGACATGCTCGAAGTCGCTCGAGCGGCGCCAGGAGAATTCGTCCTTGACCCCTTCGGGCGCATACCACAGCGGCACTTCCAGCCCATAGGCGACGCCCCATTGCGCGCCCTCGGCCGACAACAGATCATAGACCGGCGTCGTCTTGAGCGGTCGCCCAGCCGGCAGTTCCTCGTTCGGGAAGCGGATCGAAAACCGCCGCGAATAATTCTCGCGCACCTTGGCGTTGGTATAGGCCATCGTGGCCCAGTCACCGTAGCGTGACACATCCATCGCCCAGATGTCGGCGCCGGGATCGCCCTCGATCATCCAGTTCGACAGCGCCAGGCCGACGCCGCCGCCCTGCGAGAACCCCGCCATGACACCACAGGCTACCCAGAACCCCGGCAGGCCGCGCACCGGCCCGACCAGCGGATTGCCGTCCGGCGCGAAGGTGAAGGGTCCGTTGATGATCTGCTTGATGCCGGTGTTCTGGAACGCCGGGAAATGCCGGAAGCCAACCTCCAGCGACGGTGCGATGCGGTCGATATCGGGCTCCAGCAGTTCGTGGCCGAAATTCCATGGCGTCTGGAATTCGGACCATGGCTTGTTGGCCTTTTCATAAGTGCCCATCAGCATGCCGCCGCGTTCCTGGCGCAGATAGAGCTCGCCGTCGAAGTCGACCGCATGGATGATCTCCGTGCCGGTCTTCTGGTTCCAGGCGGCGACCTCCGGCATGTCCTCGGTGATCAGGTACATGTGCTCCATCGCCAGCACCGGCAGCTCCAGCCCGACCATGCGGCCGACCTCACGCGCCCACAGGCCACCGGCATTGACGACATGTTCGGCCACAACCTCGCCCTTGTTGGTGATGACGCGCCACAACCCGTCGGCGCGCCGCACAATCTCCTCGACCTTGGTGAAACGCTCGACCTCGGCACCAAGCTTCCTCGCCGCCTTGGCGTAGGCGTGGGTAACGCCGGACGGGTCGAGATGACCGTCCTCCTTGTTGCGCACGGCACCGACGAACTGCTTGGGATCGAGCAACGGCATCAGCTCGGCCGCCTCATCAGGCGATATCTCCTCGAGTTCGATGCCGAGATAGCGGCCCTTGGCGACGACGCCGCGCAGCCAGTCGAGCCGCGCCTCCGTCGCTGCCAGCAAGACGCCGCCAGTCAAATGCACGCCGGTCGTCTGGCCGGACAGTTCCTCGATCTCCTTGTAGAGCGAGATTGTGTATTTCTGCAGCTTGGCGACATTGGGATCGCCATTGATCGTGTGCATGCCGCCGGCGGCATGCCAGGTCGAGCCGGAGGTCAATTCATCGCGCTCCAGAAGCACGATGTCTGTCCAGCCGTGCCGGGCCAGATGGAACAGCACGGAGCACCCGACAACGCCACCGCCGATAACAACGACCTTTGCATGCGATTTCATGGGATTCTCGTCGTTTCAAAGAGTTGGATGGGTTTCATGATTCTGGAGGAGAAGAGAATGAAGCCGAACAAGACGAGCGGCGCTTAAGGCTCGCCCGCCCCGATCGCTTCCTTGCGCTTGGCCACGTACGCCTCAAGCGCCTCGCGTCTGGAGATTTCCATCACCGGCTCGACATAGTCCTCCAGCGCCTTCTTCCACAGCCTCGTCGCTCGCGCCGTGGCGTCTAGCCCACCAGCTTCCTGCCAAGCCTCGAAATTCTGCCAGTTGGACAGCATCGGCTGGTAGAAGGCCGTGGCGTAGCGCTCCAGCGTGTGCGGCTCGCCGAAGAAGTGGCCGCCGGTCGGAACCGCACCCAGAGCCTCGACGGCAAGCTCGGCCTCGTTGACCTCGATCGGGCGCAAAAACTCCATCATGTGCTGGATCATCTCGACGTCGATGATGAACTTTTCGAACGACGCTGTCAGTCCGCCCTCTTGCCAGCCGGCGGCATGGTAGACGAGGTTGCCATGGCCGAGCACCGCGCCCCACAGCGCCATCAGCGTCTCATAGGCGCCTTGCGCGTCGGCGGCATTGGAAGCCGAGCCCGGCGTTGTGCGATAAGGCAGGTTGTAACGCCGCGCCAACTGTCCGGACGCGATATTCGCCTTGGTGTTTTCAGGCGTGCCGAACGCCGGCGCTCCCGATTTCATATCGACATTGGAGGTGAAGGCGCCATACATCACCGGCGCGCCGGGGCGGACGAGCTGCGTCAGCACCACGCCGAACAGCGCCTCGGCATTCTGCTGGGCGAGCGCGCCGGCAAGCGTCACCGGGCTCATCGCTCCCATCAGCGTGAATGGCGTTACCGCCACCGACTGGCCGAACTCGGCCATCGTCATCAGCCCCTCGGCCATCATCTCGTCGAAGCGGCGCGGCGAATTGACCGAAATGATCGTGGTGACGCCGGGATCATGGCGCATCTCGTCAAGCGTCAGTCCGCGCGCGATTGCCATCATTTCGATGCCGTCGAGCGCCCTGCCGCGGCCGATGGCCGAGACGTGAAAGCTTTTGTCGGTCAGTGTCAGATTGGCGAAATAGGTGTCGAGATGACGGGAATTCGCCGGCAATTCTACCGGCGCGCAGACCTGGTTGCCTAGCATGTGGATGCAGTTGAAATGCTGCGCCAGCCGGACGAGATCGGAATAATCGCGCAAATTGCCGGCACGGCGGCCGCGCTCCATGTCGTGCACATTCGGCGGCCCGGCGACGAGCGTGAAGTTGATGGTATTGCCGCCGAGGTGGACGGCATGGGCGGGATTGCGCGGCGTCAGCGTATAACTGGACTGCGTCGTCTTCAGCGCTTCCTCGATCATGCCGCGATCGATGCGGACGTTCATCGTGGCATGATCGACCTTGGCCCCGGCCTTCTCGAACAGCGACAGCGCCCGCGGGCTCATCACCTCGATGCCGAAATTCTCCAGGATATGCATCGACGCCTGGTGGATCGCCTCGATCTGATCGGCCGAGAGCATCGCCATCGGCGGATAAGGGTTTGTCACCCGCCTGAGCGGCAGTTGCGGGATGGCGGTCGGTCCCCTGTTGCTGGTTCGCTCGGCGCCGCGCTTGCGTCTTGGTTCGCTCATGCGGCGCATCAAAGCGCCGGCACGAGGATCGAGCTGTCAAGAATCCGCCACTTGCGGGCGTGATTTTAGCCAAGGCGCCATTCCGGGAATTTCACATCGGTAAAAGCGACAACAAACGTCGGAATGTTCATATTTCCTCAGCGCCTGCTAAAGCGGCTGACCAGCCGTTAAGAAACGCCGCAAGATTCCTTTTATGTTTTCGGCCTAATGCTCTTCCAATGCGTAGGTCGAGTTTTAGTAAAATTGTAGCGATTGCCGTGCCGCTGACGCTTTCGGCCTGCGCGACGCCGCCGAACCACATCAACGATGTCTGCGCCGTTTTCGACCAGAATGACGGCTGGTTCGACAATTGGCAGGCGGCGGCACAACGCACCGAGCAGAAATACGGTGTGCCGGTTCCCGTGCTGATGGCGACGGTGCGCAAGGAATCCGGCTTCAAGAGCAACGCAAGGCCGCCGCGCACCAAGCTGCTGGGCTTCATTCCCTGGAGACATATCTCCAGCGCCACCGGCTTCTCGCAGGCGCTCGACGGCACCTGGGCGCAATACCAGAACGAGACCGGCAGCTGGGCGGCGCGCCGCACCAGGTTTGCCGATGCCGTCGATTTCGTCGGCTGGTACCATTCGAAAACCGCCGACGCGCTCGGCGTCGCCCGCAACGACACCTACAATCTGTATCTCGCCTACTATCTCGGCTGGAATGCCTATAAGCGCGGCAGTCGCGGCGATGCCGACGTGCAGCGCTATGCGCATGCCACCGAACAGATGGCGCAGGACTACGCCGCGCAGCTACGGCAATGCGCGCCCTAGCCTATTAACGGCTCTCAGCCGCCCTTGGGTTTGCGCGGCTTGCGCGTCACGTCCTCGGCCTGTCGGCCGTCGCCGACAGTCGGCGGCATGATTGGCGCCACCTGGCTGTCGGCAGAGCTTGAGGTGCCGGTCTCTGAAACCTCGTCGCGAACCTCGTGACGGCGGGCTTTGGCGACCGCTTCGGCATTTTCCACTGCCTGACCCTCGGCATCGGCTTCAACGCTGCCAGTCTTTCCATGCGGGCGCTTGGGCGGATCTCCGGCAAAGCCCGGGCCAACACCGTGGTTTGCATCATCCGGCACGCCCTCATTCGCGGCGTGCTCCTTGTCGAATTTGATCACCGGCTCCATTTTCGCCAGCACGTCGTCGGACAGCCAGCACAAGCTCATATGGCCGTCGCCGAGATTTTTGACTGGCGGCACCGTGGTTTCGCAAAGGTTGTCCGGCACCAGTTTCTTGTAGCCGCAGCGCGTCTGGAACGGACAGCCGGACGGCGGGTTCATCGCCGAAGGGATGTCGCCCTCCAGCACGATGTGCTTCTTGACCACGCTTGTGTCGGCGATCGGGATCGCCGACAGCAATGCCTCGGTATAGGGGTGATAGGGCGGCGCGAATATCTGGTCGGTCGTGCCTTGCTCAACGATATAGCCGAGATACATGACGACGACGCGGTCGGCGATGTAGCGCACCACCGACAGATCGTGGCTGATGAACAGCATCGTCGTCTTGTTCTTGCGCTGGATGTCCATCAAGAGCTCGGTCACCGCGGCCTGGACCGACACATCCAGTGCCGAGACCGGCTCGTCGGCCACCACCACCTTGGCGTCGCCGGCAAAGGCACGCGCAACGCCGATGCGCTGTTTCTGGCCGCCTGAAAGCTGGCGCGGCTTGCGCGACTCGAACGCCCTCGGCAGCTTCACCAGGTCGAGCAATTCCAGCATTCGCTTGCGGCGGTCGGCCACCGTGTCGCCGACGTTGAACTTTTCCAGCGTACGGATGATCTGCGAACCGACCGAATGGCTGGGATTGAGCGTGTCGAACGGATTTTGGAACACCATCTGGATCGACGACACCGTGTCGACGCTGCGCTTCTCGATCCCGGTCGACTGGATCTCCTTATTGCCGAGCTTGACGCGGCCGGAGCTTGCCGTTTCGAGGCCGAGCAGCACCTTGGCCAGGGTCGATTTTCCGCAGCCCGATTCGCCGACGATCGCGACGGTCTCGGATTCGCGCGCCATGAACGAGATCGTCTCGTTGGCCTTGACGACACGGCCCTCGCTCGAGCCGAACACTTCGCTGCCGCCGACCTTGTAGTACTTCCGGAGGTCTTCGATCTGGAGCACCGGCGCACCGGGCACCACCCGCTCGTTGACCTTCTTGGCGCCGGGTGGCAGCGCCTCCCAGTCGATCTCGTTGAAGCGCACACAGCGCGAGAAATGCCCGTCATGGCCTTCGACCGCGATCATCGGAATTTCGGCGGCGTTGCAGACGCCCTCGACGAAATGGTGGCAGCGCGGGCCGAAATTGCAGCCCTTCGGCCGCTCGTGCGGTAGCGGCAACTGCCCCGGGATGGATATCAGCGGCCGCGAATTCTTGTCGGCGCCCGGCAACGGGATCGAGCGGAACAGGCCTTGCGTGTAGGGATGGCGCATCCGGTCGAAGACGTCCTTGATCTTGCCGGTCTCCACCGCTTCGCCCGAATACATCACCGTGATGCGGTCGCAGGTCTCCAGGATCAGGCCGAGGTTGTGCGACACGAAGATCATCGAGGTGCCGAACTTCTCGCCCAGCCCCTTGACCAGGTCGACGATGCCGGCCTCCACCGTCACGTCGAGCGCTGTCGTCGGCTCGTCGAGCAGAAGCAGCGCCGGCTTCGACAGCAGCGCCATGGCAATGACGATGCGCTGCTGCTGACCGCCGGAAAGCTGGTGCGGGTAGGAACGCATCATGCGCTCGGGATCCGGCAGCTTCACCGCGCGCACCATTTCCAAGGCGCGTTTGTAAGCTTCGTCCTTCGACACCTTGTCGTGGATCAGTGGCACTTCCATCAGCTGCTGGCCGACCTTCATCGCCGGGTTCAGGCTGGCCATCGGTTCCTGGTAGATCATCGCGATCTTGTTGCCGCGGATGGCGCGCAGTTCCTCGTCGGACAATTCTCCCATGTCCTTGCCCTGGAATTTGATCTTTCCGCCGACGATCTTTCCGATGTTGGAGAGGTCGCGCATGATGCCGAGCGACACGGTCGACTTGCCGCAGCCGGATTCGCCGACAATACCCATCGCCTCGCCGGGCATGACCGTGCAGGAAAAATCCATGACCGCCGGGATCTCGCCCTTGCGGGTGAAGAAGGAGATCGACAGGTTCTCGATCTCGATGATCGGGCCATTCGTCGGCTTGGCGGGATTTCGAACTGCCTCATTCATGGGTCGCTCCAATCCTTGTTCTTCAGGCATGTCGGGCCGAACCGGCATCGATCTTCCCGGCGTCAATCTTTGCCGGCATCAATCCTTCATAGACTGTTCGCGCAGCGAATCCGCCAGGAGGTTGAGGCCGAGCACGAACGACATCAATGCGATCGTCGGCGGCAGCGCCGGGTGGATGAAGGAGCGCAGCAGCCGGCTTGCATCCTTGATCGCCGTGCCCCAGTCCGGGCTTTCCGGCGCCAGTCCCAGCCCGAAATAGCCGAGCGTACCGAGCAGGATCGTGGTGTAGCCGATGCGCAGGCAGGCGTCGACGATAAGCGGCCCGCGCGCATTGGGCAATATCTCCCACAGCATGATGTACCAGGGCGATTCACCGCGCGTTTGTGCCGCCGCAACATAGTCGCGCGTTTTGATGTCCATGACCAGGCCGCGCACGATGCGGAACACGCCGGGGCTGGAGGCGAACACCACCGCCACGAAGATGTTGAGCTGGTTGGGATCGATGTGGATGATCTTGAACGGATCGGCATCGAAGACAAGGCCCGCATAGATCCAGCCGCCAAGTACCAACGTCAGGCCAAGCAGGATATAGAGGCGGTCGGGGCGGTTCTTGTAGCGCGTCCAGAACAGCACACTGAAGAAGATGATCGGAAACAGGAAGAACAGCCCTGCCATCGCGTAGGGGATCGGCGTGTCCATGATGCCCGGCGTCACCAGCAGGTAGAACAGGAGGATCACCGGGAAGGCCAGCACAAGGTTGGCGAGGAAGGACAGCACCGTATCGATCTTGCCGCCATAATAGCCGGCCGGCAGGCCGAGCGTAATGCCGACCATCAGCGCAAAACCGGTCGCCGCCGGCGCGATGATCAGCACGATCTGGCTGCCATAGACCATGCGGGAGAACACGTCGCGGGCGAGCTTGTCGCCGCCGAAATAGTATACAAGTTTCGACCCCGGCTCGATTGCGCCCGGCAGCGCGTCCTTCATGATCGGCACTTGGGCGAGCGGATCGAAGGGCGAGATGGTCGACGCGAAGATCGCCGTAAACAGCCAGAACAGGCAGATGCCGACGCCGACGATGCCGACGCCGCTGTCGAAAAGCTGGCCGTAAAGGCCTAGCTTCTTCTTGTAGCCGAAGCTCGCCCCCATCACCAGGGCGAGAGCGATCCAGACCGGCCAGAAGCGGGCAAGCACGCCGAGTACGACGTTGAAGGCGCTGAGATATTCGACCTGCATCCGCCCGGTCTCCTATTGAACTCTGATGCGCGGATTGAGGAACGCGTAGCCGACATCGGAGATGAGCTGTGTGATCAGGACGATAAACACCGAGACCAGCGAGCAGCCGAGCAGAAGATCGATGTCGTTGTTGCCGGCGGCCTCGACCAGGGTGTAGCCGAACCCCTGGTAGCGGAACATCACCTCGACGATGACGACACCGGTGAGCAGCCAGGGGAACTGCAGCATGATGACCGTGAATGGCGCGATCAGGGCGTTGCGCAGAGCGTGCTTTATCACCACGCTGCCGAAGGAGAGGCCCTTCAGCCGGGCGGTTCGGATATATTGCTGGGTCATCACCTCGACCATCGAGGCGCGGGTCATGCGAGCGATGTAGCCGATGCCGTAGATCGCCAGCGTCATCACCGGCAAGGTGAAATTATAGAAGGTGATGCCCTGGCTGGCCGAGGCCGCCGAACCGTTCAGCACGCCGAGCCAGGAGGCAAAGATCACGGTGAAGATGACGCCCGAAACATATTCGGGCGTCGCCGTCGAGGCGATCGAAGCCACCGACAATGTGCGGTCGGTGCGTGAACCCTCGCGCATACCGGCGAGAATACCGATCAAAAGCGAGATCGGCACCATTACGGCCAGCACGCAGAGCATCAGGATGCCGGTGGCGCTGAGCGCCGGAAAGAGTTTCGAAGCGACCGTCGTCTTGAACTTGGTCGAGCAACCGAAATCGCCTTGCAGGATGCCGGAGAATGTCGGCACGACCGGATCGTTGCAGAAGGAGAAACGCTGTGCGGGCTTGCCGGTCGCCGGGTCGGTCACCGGCTGCTTGGGCATGATGCCCAGCCATTGACCGTAGCGGATAAAGAAATTCTGCCGATAGCCATGGTTGACCAGCCAAGCCTCAAGCTGCTCGGCGGATGTGTGCATTTCGGTCTGGCTGATCGCGAGCTTCTTCAGATTAGGCCCGAGATTGACCAGGAAGAAGACGATCATCGTCAGGCACAGCATCGTCACTGCCATGGTGCCGAGACGCCTGATAACGAAAGAAAGCATGGCGGTCCCCTGCCGGTCGGGTTGGGGGGTGGAACCGGTTTGCAAGCCGTGCGCTGCCGCCAGCGGCAGAACAAGCCTTCAGACCAGTCCCAGATGCAATACCCTTTTTATTGCAGACCCAGGCCGAAGAGTCCGCAACTTTTTGCTGCGCCGACTTCCGGTCCAAGGACCATGCAAAGAGCGAGGGAAAGGGGCGAGACGCCCCTTTCCGGATCGTCCGGTCAGGCCTGGTCGAGCCAGACCTTGCCGTAGTCGCGCTCGAAGGTCGGGTGCATCTTGTAGTTCTGCACCGCCTTGACCGAATGGCTGTAGAGCTTGCGCCAATAAGGCTGGATGATAATGCCGGAATCCTGCAGGATCTGCTCGATATCCTTCATCATTTCCTTGCGCTTGGCGGCGTCGGCAACTGCCAGCGCAGCGTTGAGCTTGGCATCCCACTCCGGATTCGACCAGGCCGTCTCGTTCCAGGCCTCACCTGTGCGATAGCCGATCGCCAGAACCTGGACGCCGAGCGGCCGCATGTTCCAGTTGGTCATCGACAGCGGATACTTCGTCCAGTCGTTCCAGAAGGTCGAACCCGGCAGCACCGTACGCTTGACCTTGATGCCGGCGTCGCGCATCTGCGCGGCGATCGCATCGCCTGTGTTCTTGTGCCAGTCTTCGTCGACCGTGATCAGTTCGTGCTCGAAATCGGCCTGGCCGGCTTCGGCCATCAGCGCCTTTGCCTTGGCCGGGTCGCGAGCAATCTTCGGCAATTCATAGTATTCCGGATGGATCGGAGCGACATGGTGGTTTTCGGCAACCGTGCCGGCATTGCCGTAGCCGAGCTGGAGGACGACATTGTTGTCGACCGCGAGCTGCAGGGCGTTGCGAACCTTCTGGTCGCCGTAAGGCTTGTTGGTCACATTGGTACGGCAGACGATCGTCGAGGCGGTGACGATCTCCGACTTCACCAAATCCATGCCGTCGAGGATCGACACATAGTCGGCCGACGTCTCGAAGTTGGTGTGCACCTCGCCTGCCTCGAAAGCGCTGACCATCGCCGCCGGATCGGTGCCGTAGTCGATGAACTCGATGCCGTCGAGGAAGACGTCACCATCCCACCATTTGTTGTCTTCGCGGCGCTTGTAGACCACTTTCTGGCCGACATCGTAGGAGACCAACTCGAACGGGCCGGTTCCGATCGGGCAGGACTTGAAGTCGCCGCCCTTCTCGTCGAAGGTCTTGTGGACGATAAGGCCGGGATAGTCGCACACGTTGGGAATGAGGGCGATATCCGGCTTGCTGAGCGTCAGCTTGACCGTGTGATCGTCGACCTTGGTAACCGCGCTCTCATCCAGCTTGTCATCCTTGACCAGCGAACCGAGGCGACCGGGCATGGAATTGCCTTCGGCTTTCTTGTCGGCCCAACGCTTGAGGTTGAAGATGACGTCGTCTGCGGAGAACGGATCGCCGTTGTTCCAGGTGACGCCCTTGCGCACATGCAGCGTGTATTCGGTAGCGTCGTCATTCACGTCCCAGCTCTCCAGCAGATAGGGGCGGAACGTGTATTCGGTGGTGTATTTGACAAGCGGCTCGAGCGCCTGGCGCTCGGCATTGGCGATTTCCGACCAGTCGGCCTTGCGCGGATCCTTCGGATCCTTGATCCATTGCGCGACCTTCAATACGCCGCCTTTCTTGCCCTGGACCTCTTCCGCCTTGGCCGGCGTCGGGTCTGCAAGGCCAAGCATGCCATAGGCCATCGCCGTCGACGCGCCGAAGACGCTGGCGAGAGCTAGAAATTCGCGACGATCCATCTTGCCTGCCTTGGCGTCTTCGGCCATGGCCAGGATGTGATCGGGAACGCGGTCGCCGTTACTCTTGTAGATCGTCATGACTTACTCCCATTGTTGGCTTTCTGCCTTTTAACATTCCGCATCCTCGCCATGATGTCAAAGACGGCAGGGATTGGGAACATGCCAAGGAATGTGCAACTTTGAAAGCAGGGCGGTTCGCGCGATAACGACAGTCTTGGCGCAAATTTGCTACTGCGCCAGGGATTTCGTCCGAAATCCCCACAGGCAATTAAACTGGGACATTCGCCGCTGCGCCACTCGTTCTCAGGCAACCAGTTGTTCTGCGCGAACGGCCGGTTTCAATATTCCCGTTCGTAGAAAACACCGCCTTTTGCTTCGCCGGCGTCGGTTGCCTCGCCACGCAGCTTGACGCCGCGTCCAACGTCGAGATCGACGGTTGCCTTGCCCGAGCCCGGCCTGTCGCCCTTCTGGATCGTCACATAGGTGCGGTCGTTGAGATACTTGCCCGCCGAGACGGCGGTGCCGCCCTGTTCGTCGGTGATCACGTCGAGATCGTCGACGCCAATCGCACTGCGCAGGTTCTGCAGCAGGGAGGTCGAGCCGCCGACGCCGGCTAGTTGTCCGGCAGCCTCGGCAAGCTGCGCGATCTGCAGCGGCGACAGGTTCGACATCGAACGGCCGAAGATCAGCTGCGCCAGCACCTCGTCCTCCGGCAACGCGGGTACCGAGGAGAAGGTGAATTTCGGGTTGTTCGCCTCGCCCGACACCACGATGGTCACGGTGGCGCTGGTCGTCTTCGATTGCGCCGTAAGATTGAGGTAGGGCACCAGAGAGCCGGAAAAGCCGACGGAGCCTTCGGTGAAGGTCAGCCGCTTGGCAAGGATCGTCAGCCGCCCGCGCCGCAAGGTGAAGGTGCCGACCGCCTGGGGTGACGATGCCGGACCGGTCAGCCGCAGCGAACCGCCGAGCTCGGCGTCGACGCCCCTGCCCTGGATGAAGATCTGGCTCGGCGCGTTGACCGTGACGTCGAGGTTGAGGCCGCTACCTCCACCGCCGCTGCTTGCAGCGGCCGGGCGCAACGCCTTGTCCTGCGCACGCACGGCTGCCGGGGCATTCTTGTGCTTGACGTTGAGCTCGGCCAGCGAGCCGGGCAGCTTTTCGGGTACGGTGATGACGGTCTTGGCCAGGTTGACGGTACCGGAAATTACCGGCGCGGAGGTGAGCGGTCCCTTGACGGTCAGGTCGCCGCCGAGATTGGCGGTGACCACCTTGCCGTCGGTATAGCGGCCGTCGACGAGCTTGATCGACAGATCGGCCGGAAAACCCTTAGCCGGATCGATGCCGACGGTGCCGCTGGCCGAAAGGCTGCCGCGCGTCGACAGCGTGCCGGTCAGGCGATTGATCCTGGCCACGCCGCCACCGATGGCGACATCGGCAGTGATATCGTTGATCGCAAGCCCCGAGCGCGCGTCGAGCAGGCGGGCGCCTGACGTGTGGACCGTGCCTGAGATCACCGGCGACGTCGCCGGGCCGCGCACCTGCACATCGACGTCGGCCGTGCCGCTCAGGGACAGGCCTTGCGCGGCGAGTGTCCTGGTGAGGAAGGCGAACGGCACCTTGCCGGAAAAGTTGAGATCAAGGGTGGGCGCGCCTGATGTCGTCATCGTGCCGCCGCCCTTGAGGCCGAGGCCGGCGGCATCGCTCATGTTGGCGTCGAAGGTCAGTCTGTTGCCCGAATACGTACCTGAGGATGAAACGCCCATGCCGGCGAAACCTGCACCACGGGTCTGCGACGTCTGAACGCCTGCGGCGTCGATCTTGAAGGCAACGGCCGGATTGGCCGGCGCGCCCGTCACCTTCACCGTGCCCGAGATGGAACCGGCGGCATCGAGGCCCGGCGAAAAACTGTTGGCTATCGAGATCGGGACGCGGGCCAGCGTCGCGTTGAGGTCGAACGCCTGCCCAGCCTTGCCCGTGACCGTCGCCGTGCCGCCGCCGAGGTTGAGCACCAGCCTGTCGAGGCTGGTCACTCCATTGGCGATGTTGATGGTCGAGGCCTGGGCGATGGCCGCCTTGATGCCGCGGATGGTCGCCTCGCCGGAGGCAAGTTCGACCGTCGTCGTGCCCTTGACCGCCTTGACCCGGCCGGCCGCCCTCAGCGGAATATCCTTGACGGTGGCGCCACCGGAAAAGCCGGTCCATTCGCCGTCGCGCTTGAGATCGACGTTGACGCCCCGAATAGCCGTTCCGCCGGAAGTTACGCTGTCGGCACGGATTTTGCCCGAGATCACCGGTGCCGCCAGATAGTTGGCGATCAGCGCATCGATGCTCACGGCCTTGGCCGAGACATCGCCGCGCGAGATCGAGGCCGTCGTCGCCTTGACGGCGACTTGCGGCACGGTACCCGCCTTGGAGAAGGCGATCGTGCCGCGCACATCGCCATCGGCCTTTTCCAGTGCCAGGGCCGCAAGCGGACCGATATCGGGCAGGTCGAGCGCCACGGTGCCGGCCGGAACGAAGGCATCGTCGAGCGCCAGGTCGCCGGAGATACGGTTCTTGCCGAGCGACAGCAAAAGCCCGTTGATGGCGCGTTTGCCGTCCGATGTCGCCAGCACGGCGCTGCCCTGCAGCGGTTGGCCGCCGACATTTCCGGTGAGTCGCACATTCGCAGCCGGGTTGGCGGCATCAGCCTTGCCGGTGGCAGTGAGCTTCAGACCGGTGATCTCGCGCGCCGCGACCGAAAGCCTGTCGCTGTTGACACTCAGCGACAGATCCGGCGCGGTGCTGGCGCCTTGCGCATTCAGCGCGAAAGAGATGGCGCCTTTGGCGTCCTTGGATAGCAGCGAGACGTCGCCTAGCGCGCCTTTGACGTCGGCGCTGAGCTTGTTGTTGTCGGCAAGGCTCGCCTGGCCGTCTGCCGTCAGCGAACCGGACGACAGCCTGACAGTATTGGCGGTGACATTGCCATTGGCGTCCCGCTTCAGCGCGGCACTGAATTGCGTTCGCTCGGCGAGCACGCCACGTACCGCCCCCGGCAGTGCCGCCGAGGCGGCGTCCGCCTTGACATTGAGGTCGATGGCGCCGTCGGCCAGCGAGACCCGCCCGTTGAAGCCGCTGTTCAACGCGTCGCTGGTCACCGTGCCGCTATCGATGACGATGGCATCGGCGGCAAGGCTGCCGGCGAGTTTGGCGGTGACCTTGCCGGCGATCAGCGGCGCGATAGACGGATTGTCGAGGCCGATTTTTTCGGCAATCACGGTGCCGGAGATCGGCCCGCTCCGGGCTTTCACGTCAAAGCGATCGGAGTGCAGCGCAAGCGTGATGCCCTCGATCATAGCTAGATTGGTGGCGGCCGATGGCAGCGTCGCGGAAATGTCGAGCTTCGGCTGGGCGCCCTGCCCGGCCGCCGTTAGCGATATCGCCTGCAGCTCGAGCTTGATCGGGCTCTCCTTGCTGCCAAGCGACAACGGCAGGCTCGGACCGGTAGAGGCCAGGTCGAGCGAAAAATCGCTGGCACCGTTCGGATTGAGGGTGCCGGCTGCCTTGCCGGAGATTTTCTCGCCGGCAAGCGTCGCCTGCTCGATGGCCAGGCCGCTGGCCGACGAGAAACGGCCTGCCGCATCGAGATCCAGCGGCCCGAGCCCAGCCTGCCGGGTCTGGCTGGTTTCGGCGCCGCTGAGCCGGGCGGTGAAGCGAATATCTGGGGCAGCCGACGATCCGGTGACCTGCGCGGTGCCGCTGAGCGCGCCCACGGCATCGAGACCCGGTGAAAAATCATTGGCAAGCGCTGCCGGCACCGCCGACAAGGTGGCAGTGAGATCGAGCGTCTGGCCAGCCGTACCCGACACGGCAACCGAACCACCACCGACACCGAGCGCCAATTTCTCTATGCTCACCCTGCCATTGGCGATTGTCAGCGCTGATGGCTGCGCGACAACTGCCTTGATGCCGCGGATGGCCGCCTCGCCCGAGGCAAGCTCGATGCTGGTGGTGCCGTTCGCAACCCTGACCCGCCCGGACGCGCTGGCCGGAATGCCGGCGACCGTGGCGCCGCCGCTAAAGCCGGTCCAGTCGCCATCGCGCTTCAGGTCGACATCGATGCCGCTGATCACCGTGGGTCCGGAGGTGATCGTGTCGGCCTTGATCTTGCCGGCGATTGCCGGTGCTTTGAGATAATTGGCGACCAGCGCGTTGACGGCGATTGTCTTCGCCGCCAGTTCGCCGCGCGAAATCACGGTGCTCGTCGCATCGATCGCGACCGTCGGCGCTCCGTTGTCGTTCGCAAAGCGGATGGTGCCGCGCACGTCGCCGGCTACCGACTGGCCTGTGAGTGCGGCCAGCGGAGCAATATCGGCGGCATCGAGGGTCAACGTGCCGAGCGGCAGCAGGTTGTCGTCGAGCCCGAGGTCGCCGGAGACCTTGTTGTCGGCTAACGAGACGGCAAGTCCATTGATGGAGCGCTTGCCGTCGGTTGTGACCAGCGATGCCTTGAGGTCGAGCGGCTGGTCGTCGACCGAGCCGGTCAGCGAGACATCGGCGGCGGGACTGGCGATATCGGCCTTGCCGCTCGCGCTCAGCCTGATCTGCTTCACCGTATGGCCGGACGCCGTCAGGCTGTCGCTGTTGGCCGAAACCGAGAAATCCGGTGCGCTGCGCGCGCCGCTTGCGGTAAGCCCGAAACCGACGGCGCCGCCGACGTTGGCGCCGACCAGCGGCGACAGCACCGACACGTCGCCCAGCGTACCCTTGATATCGGCTCGGATATCGGTGCCTTGCACACTGGCGGTGCCGCTGGCGCTAAGCGTACCGGAGGTGAGTTGCAATGCGTTGGCGGCGAACGCACCGTCCGGGTCGCGTGTCGCGGTTGCGGAAAACTGCACGCGCTCACCGAGAACCGAGCTGATTTGCGGCGGCAGCGCCGTCGAAGCCGCGTCGGCATTCATCTTGAGCGTCATCGACAGATCGGCAAGCGCCACTGTGGCTGTTACGGACGCATTGAGCGCGTCGCTGCGTAGCGTGCCTTTATCGACGACAATCTGTTCCTTGCTGACGGAGCCGGCGAGACCGGCGCTGACCCTGCCCGTTATCAGCGGCGCCAAAGTCGCGACGTCGGTGTTCAGGCCGGCCGCCGTCAGCTTGATGGTGACCGGCCCGCTACGGTTCTGGATGTCGAAACCATCGGAATGCACTTGCCCGATCAGGTCGTCCACCCGCGTGCCGCCCGCCACCACCGAGACCAGCGACGCGCCGATATCCATCATCGGCGCCTTGCCATCGCCGAAAGCGCGGGCCGTGGCATCCTTGATTGCCACGGTTATCGGTTGCGCCTCGCTGCCGAGGCTGAGCACGATCGGCGGCCCCTTTGCGGCGAGCTTCACCGAAAGGTCGCTGGCGCCGTTCGGATCGACAATGCCGGCGGCGGTCGCGTGCAAGGCGCCGCTGTCGATATTGGCGCGCTCGACATCGACGCCGCCGGCCGCGGTCGCCGTGCCGGCGAGGTCGAAGGTGGTCTTGCCGGCAAACAGCGGTTTCAGGGTTTCGGGCAGGAAGCGCTCGAATTCGCCATCGCCGTTGGCCTCGACATAATGACCCTTGTCGGTGAGCTGATGGCGACCGGTAAGCTGGGTGACGATCCGGCCGTCGACAACGAAGGTCCCGATGCCATTCCAGTTGGCGAGCGGTCCGGTGCCGGAAACGACAATGTTGACCGGCGGCGCGCCCGGCAGGTTGAGCAGGTTGGCGATGATGCCGCCGGCCGGCTCGGATGCCTTAAGGTCGAGGTCGAGCTTGTTGTCGGCCGGCGCGAAATGGGCTTTGGCGTCGACCGTGCCTTGCTTGCCGTCGTGGCGAACGATGTTGAGGTTGGTCTCGATCGCCAATGGAGAGGCGTCCGCCTTGAGCGCTCCCTTGGCTGCAAGTTCGGCGACACCGCTGCCGGCCAGAGCCTGCCCGAGCGCGATTTCGGGAAGGTCGAGTTGCCTGACGTCGATGGAAACCGGCAGCGTCGTCGCTCCGCTTTGGCTCGGCTGTGTATTGGCCACCGGCAGCCTTGCCAACTCGATACGCTCGGCCCCAATGCGATCGGCGCTGAAGCTCTTCGACAGGAGTGCCAGCGGCGACCAGTCGACGGCCACGTTGCGCGCCACCATCCAGGCGCCTTCGCGATCCTCCAGAACGACATGATCGACCCTCAGCGCGCCCGACCAGATACCGTCGATGCCGACGACAGTCACCTTGCGGTCGCCGGTCGAGGCCATGGTCGAGATGATGCCGGCAAGCTTTTCGCGGCCGCGCTCGGTTTTGGTCAGCACGACGAGCGCCCCCACCGCCGCTGCCACGACGATGAGCAGCGTGTAAAAAAGGATACGGAGGATGCGCCTGAATATTGCCATCAGAATGCCTGGCCGATGCCGGCATAAATGCCGAAATGAGGATCGTCGGGGCCGCGGTTGAGCGGCACCGCCGCGTCGACGCGCAGCGGCCCGAACGCCGTCAGATAGCGCAAGCCTACACCCGCGCCGACCTTCATGTCCGAAAAATCGGGGACCTGCCTGGTCGACACCGTGCCGGCATCGACGAACGGCACGACGCCGATCTTGTCGGTGACGGCGATGCGCATCTCGACCGAGGTCTCAAAGAAGGAAAGCCCGCCGATCGGTTCTCCATTGCTGTCCTTCGGGCCGATGCCTTGATAGGCATAGCCGCGCACCGAACCGCCGCCGCCTGAGTAGAAGCGTCGATCTGCCGGAACATCTTGAAGACTGGCGCCGATGATGGAGCCGATGGCGACACGTTCGGCGAAAACGAATTTCGAGGCCGAATCGAGTGACTGGTAGGCCGACCCCTCGCCCTTCAGCTTGACAAACGCAGCCCCGCTCAAAATGTCGTAGCTCGGCTCACCATAGGCCAGCACCCTGAAGCCCCGGGTCGGATTGAGCTTGCTGTCGCGATTGTCGTAGACATATTGCAGTGGAATGCTGGCGATCAGATAGGTGTGCTTGCCGAAAGCGTCGTGGATCCTCGAATAATCCAGCGCGACTTGCGCGGAAACCGTCTGCTTCTTGTCCAATTCGTAGGATAGGCCGGTGCTGCCCTTGACCGAGAAATGGTCGTAGGCGTCGGGGTGTTCCAGCACGGTATTGACGCTGGCAATGAATTTCGACGCCGGCCCGACCACGCCCGGCTTTTCGAACATGACGCCGGCATTGTAATTGAGCTGGGTCAAGTCGTTGCTGCCGATGCCGCTGATCTTGCCGTCGATGCGCAGCTTTTCGGCGCGGCCAAACAGATTGCGATGCCCCCAATAGCCTTCGAGGCCCAGCCCTTCGGTGTTTGAGAAGCTGCCGCCAATGCCGAAATAGCGCGGCTTGCGTTCGCTTACCTGGACACCGATCGGGATGTTGCCCTCGGCGTCGAGTGCGTCGGCTTCCTTCACCGTCACGCTGTTGAAGACCTCGAGCCCGAGCAGCCGGTCGCGCGCATCGTCGATCTCATCGGGCGAATATTGGCGACCGCGCTTAAGGCCGGTCATATATTCGGTGAAGTCGCGGTCGACCTTTTCCGTGCCCTCGACAGTGGTGTCGCCATAGCCGGCGACCGGGCCGGCCGCGACGGCAAGCGTCACGTCGAGCGTCGAACCGGCGTGCTCGGCGACGATCTCGCGGCCCGTCACCTTGGCCAGCGGCCTGCCTTCTTGCTTGAGTGCCCGCACGATCGCCGCCTCGGCCTTGAGCACGGCGCCCGAACTGGCGTCACCGCCGGCGATCAGACCGAAATCGGCACTTGCCAGCCCCGCCGCATCGCCTTCCAGTCTGATGTTGCCAAGCGTGAATTTCGGCCCGGCTGCTATGCGTATCACCACCGGTATCGGCTGCGGACCCGAAAACTCGGCATCGGGCGGCAGATCGTCGAGCGGCTTGCCCTGAATAGTGATGGTGACGACACCCTCGTAGCGGGCGTCAGTGTAGAGTGCGGCAACAAGTTGCTCACGGTCACTGCGCGCCTTGGCCAGTAGGCCGAGAGAACCGGATACCGGATGTTCCTCGTCGGCCTTCAGCGCCGAGGCGTTTTCGAGCTTCTCGGCGAGATCCTTGTCGGCGTCCGGCGCCTCGATCGTCACCGCATAGCGCAGCGGGTCGACGATATCGGCATCTTCGTCTTTGGATCCCCACAGCTTGATGCCGAAAATCTCGAAGGCTGCCGCACTTCCGGTTTCGGCAACAAGTGCCGTAGAGCACAACAATGCGAAAAGCAGGGCGCGCGAAAGCGCGCGCCGTGGCGCGGTTCCTCCCGACATCTGCCTTTCATACGCCGGCATTACGCTCCTAGCCTAGCTCGCAAACCTAAAATTGGAATGAAGTTCTGAAGCACTCGTAAAGGGGCCACAATCCAATTGCTGAAATAGACAGGGCTTGGAACTCACACCTTCTGCGTCGCCGCAAGAAAGCGTGATCCCCTGTCCTATGGAGCTACTACCGGTCACCGGCCGGAAAGCAAACGGTTGGCAGGCGGATCCTGCCGCGTCCCGATGTTGACAAGCGCGACTGAAGCTTGAAGATTTCTGGACGTAAGCACTTGTCTGGAGGGGTTTATGGCAATGCGCGCGGCTCGTGGTCTATCGATTCTTTTCCTTCTCTTTTTTGCCTGGAGCGGTGTCGCGCAAGCGGCCGAAGCCCGGCGGGTGGTGACATCGGACAATTCCGACTATTTCGGTTTCGATCTCAGATCCGACCAGAATGTCAGCCTCGACCAGTGCAAGACCACCTGCCTCGGCGACCCGGCCTGCCGCGCCTTCACCTACAACCTCAAGGCCAAATGGTGCTTCCTTAAATCCGATTACAATTCGTTGAAACCCTTCGGTGGCGCCGTCGCCGGCAAGGTCGTCAACATCGATGGCGATCCCGACATCGGCGCGCCACCCGAACTCGCCTTCTTCCCCAACTGGATGGCCGACCAGGCCCAGCAATACCGCAACAAGCTCACTGGCCCGACCTACACCAAGCCGACAGAAGGGCTGACCGCGCTGAGGGCCGCCGCCGAACAGTCGGCGCTGACGGGCGACCATCGCTCGGCCATGCACAAATACGAAGCGGCGGTTTCGGTGTTGCCTTATGATGGCCAGCTCTGGCTCGAGCTGGCGCGCGAAACGCTTGCCGTCCATCCGACCGCCAACAGCTCGGAGCCGTCGACCCTGCCGGCGAACGCCACTTCCGCCGCCTTCAACGCCTACAAATTGCTGCGCACCACCAAGACGCGCGCCGACGTGCTGGCGCTGCTCGGGGACGGCCTTGATCGCCGCGATCTCTACAGGCCGGCTCTGCAGGCCTACGAGGCGAGCCTCGCTCTCGTCAATTCGCCGGCAGTCAGGGCCGCCTATCAGGATCTCAAGGCCCGCAAGGGCTTCCGCGTCATCGATCATACCGTCGATGCCGACACCAGCGCGCCACGCATCTGCGCGCAGTTCTCCGAGGAACTGGTCAAGACCGGCGTCGACTACTCGCAGTTCGTTACTGTCGACAACGCCGCTCCCAAGGGCGTCGAAGCCAAGGACAAGCAGATCTGCGTCGAAGGACTCGAGCACGGCCAACATTATGACGTGACCTTCCGCGCCGGCTTGCCGGCCGCCATTGGCGAGGTCACCGCGGCACCGGTGGTTCTGTCGATCTACGTGCAGGACCGCGCGCCTTCGGCCCGCTTCACCGGCGATAGCTTCGTGCTGCCCGCCGGCGCACGCCGCGGTATACCGGTCGTCACCGTCAACATGAATGCCGCCCAAATGAAGCTCTTCCGCATCGGCGACCGCTCGCTGGCCCAGCTTCTGTCGGGATATCAGTTCCTGCGCCAGCTTGACGGCTACGACATTTCGAACATCTCCGAACAGATGGGCGAGCCGGTCTGGCAAGGCCAGCTCGACATCGCCAACGACCTCAACAAGGAAGTCACCACCTCCTTCCCAATCGACGAGGCTTTGCCGAAGCGCAAGCCCGGCGTCTATGTGCTGACCGCACAAGCCGTCAACGATCGCAGCGACGACTATGATTCGCACGCCACGCAATGGTTCGTCGTCTCCGATATCGGCCTGTCGACCTATACCGGACAGGATGGGCTGAACGTCTTTGCCCGTTCGCTCGCAACCGCCAAGCCGATCGCCGGCGCCGAGCTGACGCTGCTGGCCAGGAACAATGAAATCCTCGGCACCGCGACCACCGACGCGGAAGGGCGGGCGATGTTCAATCCCGGCCTGACGCGCGGCGACAGCGGCATGGCGCCGGCCGTGCTGATGGCCAAACAGGGCGACGACGATTTCGTCTTCCTCGATATGGGCCGCGCCGGCTTCGACCTGTCCGACCGTGGCGTCGCCGGACGGCCGGCACCTGGCGCGCTCGACGTCTATGCCTGGACCGAGCGCGGCATCTACCGCGCCGGCGAAGATGTCCATGTCGCGGCCCTTGCCCGCGACAGTGCCGCCAAGGCGGTCGAGAACCTGCCGCTGACCTTCATCTTCTCGCGGCCCGACGGCGTCGAGGACCGCCGCATCGTCAGCGACGGCGCATCGGCCGGCGGTCACGCTGTCGACCTGCCGCTGGAACCCAACGCCATGCGCGGCACCTGGACGGTGGCGATCCATACCGATCCCAAGCAGGCGGCGGTCGCCAGCCAGATGTTCCTGGTCGAGGACTTCGTGCCGGACCGCATCGAGTTCGACCTGTCCTCCGACAAGCAGGAGATCGCCCAGGGCGAGACCGCCAACATTACCGTCGACGGCCGCTTTCTCTACGGCGCGCCGGCCGCGGGCCTCGCGCTCGAAGGCGAATTGACGCTGTCGACCGCCCGCGATTGGGACCGCTTCAAAGGCTATTCCTTCGGTCTGGCCGACGAACAGTCGGCTGAACCGACGGTGACGCCCTTCACCGGCCTGCCGGTGGTCGGCGAGGACGGCAAGGCGACTTTCCCGGTCTCCGTCGATCAATTGCCATCCACCACCAAGCTGGTCGATGCAAAGGTCACTGTCAGGATGCGTGAAACCGGCGGCCGTGCCGTCGAGCGCTCGCTGAATATCGGCATCCGCCCGCAGGGCCACATGATCGGCATCCGCCCGGATTTCGACGACGACGAGGTGCCGCAAGGCGGCACGGCCAAGTTCAGCCTGATCGCTGTCGACCCAGACGGCAAGCGTGAGGCGCTGAAGGGCGCGCAGTGGTCGCTGGTCAAGGTCGAGCGCAGCTACCAGTGGTACCGCTCGAGCAACTCCTGGAACTATGAGCCGGTCACCTTCACCAAGGCGGTGGCCAACGGCCAGGTCGACCTGAGCGCCGATGGCGAGGCGACGGTGTCGCTGCCGGTCGACTGGGGCCGCTACCGGCTCGAGATCGAGACAGCGGATCCGGAAGGCCCGGCCACCAGCTACGAGTTCGACGCCGGCTGGTATGTCAGTTCCACCACCACCGAAACGCCCGACGGCCTAGAGATCGCCCTCGACAAGGATACCTATGCGGCGGGTGAAGTGGCCAAGCTCAAAGTGTCGCCGCACTTTGCCGGCGAGCTGCTCGTCACCATCGGCACCGACAAGCTCCTGAAGACCGTCACCGCCAGCGTGCCGGCCGGCGGCAGCACCGTCGACATCCCGGTCGGCGACGACTGGGGTGCCGGCGCCTACGTCACGGCAACGCTGTTCAGGCCGGGCGATGCGCAAGAGACGCGTATGCCGGCGCGCGCCATCGGCGTCAAATGGCTGAAGCTCGATCCCGGCTCGCGGAAGCTTGCCGTCAGCTTGGCGCCGCCGGACAAGACCATGCCGCGCCAGCAGCTGTCGATCCCGGTGGCCGTAGCAGGCGTGCAGCCCGGCACCAACGCCTATGTCATGGTCGCGGCCGTCGACGTCGGCATCCTCAACCTGACCAACTACAAGGTACCGGATCCGGAGAACTGGTTCTTTGGCCAGCGCATGCTCGGTCTCGACGTTCGCGACATCTATGGCCGGCTGATCGACGGCTCGCTGGGCACAACCGGTAAGCTGCGCACCGGCGGCGACGGCGCCAACATGCAATCGCAAGGCAGTCCGCCGACCGAAAAGCTGGTCGCCTTCTTCTCCGGCCCGGTCCAGCTCGACTCCGACGGCAAGGCGCGGATCGACTTCGACATACCGCAGTTCAACGGCACCGTGCGCGTCATGGCCGTCGCCTGGACAAAGGAAGCAGTCGGCCATGCCCAGTCCGACGTCATCGTTCGCGATCCGGTGGTGATCACCGCCGGCCTGCCGCGATTCCTGGCGCCCGGCGATTCCGCCGTCATGCGGCTCGATGTCGCCGACACCGACGGCCCTGCTGGCGACTACAAGCTGACCATCGACACGACGGGCGACCTGTCTACCGGCAGTGCCGCCTTGCCTGAAAAGCTGACGCTGGCCAAAGGCAAGCGGCAGACGCTGACCGTGCCGTTGATTGCGCGGACCGCGGGCAACGCCTCGATCACCATCAAGCTTGCGCATGCCGACGGCACCGCTGTCGAGCAGACGCTCTATGTGCCGGTGCGCCCAGCGCAACTGCCGGTGACCACCCGCATGGTCGTCGACCTCAAGGGCAATGGCGGCGCGCTGCGCGTCGACAAGGAACTGCTGGCGGCAAGCCTGCTCGATGGCGCTTCGGTCAGCGTCGGCGTTTCGCAGGCGGCTGCCTTCGATGTACCGTCGCTGCTGATGACGCTCGACCGCTATCCCTATGGTTGCGCCGAACAGACCACCAGCCGCGCCATGCCGCTTCTCTACGTCAACGAGATGGCTTCCGGCATCGGCATGGCCAGCGACCCCGATCTGCATGGCCGCGTCCAGGACGCTATCTACAAGGTGCTGAGCTACCAGGCATCGGCCGGCAGCTTCGGCCTGTGGGGTCCGGGTTCCGGCGATCTGTGGCTCGACGCCTATGTCACCGATTTCCTGACCCGGGCGCGCGAGCAGAGATACGACGTGCCGGCTTTGGCGATGAACCAGGCGCTGAGCAATCTGCAGAACGCGATCGGCTACGATCAGGACGTCCAGGATCGCGGCAGCGAGATCGCCTATGCGCTCTATGTGCTTGCCCGCAACAAGAAGGCCTCGGTCGGCGATCTGCGTTATTATGCCGACACCCAGCTCGAAGCCTTTACCAGCCCGATGGCCGTCGCCCAATTGGCGGCGTCTCTCGCGCTCTACGGTGACACCCAGCGCTCGGAGGCAACCTTCCAGGCCGCGCTGCAACTGGCCAAGTCGACGCCCGAATATGACTATTACCGGTCCGACTATGGCTCGCCGCTGCGCGACGGCGCGGCGATCCTGGCGCTTGCCGCGGAAAGCAAGCCGGTGCCGACCATCGTGCCGGCGCTGATCCAACTAGTGACCAGGGAACGCGCCGACGCCAGGTGGACCAGCACACAGGACGAGTCCTGGATGCTGCTTGCGGCCCGCGCGCTGAAGGCCGGCAATGATTCGATCGCACTGACCGTCAACGGCGCACCGCATGCCGGCGGCTATGCGGACCAGATCGCCGGTGGCGACCTGGCCGACAGTCCGCTGACCATCGTCAACACCGGCAGAAATCCGCTGCAGGCGGTCGTCACCACCGTGGCCTCGCCGATCCAGCCTCTGCCGGCCGCCGGCAACGGCTTTACCATCAGCCGTACCTACTACAAGCTAGACGGCACAGAGGCCAACGTGACGGAGGTCAAGCAGAACGAACGCTATGTCGTCGTGCTCAAGGTTTACGAGCAGAACACCTGGCCTTCGCGACTGCTGATCACCGACCTGTTGCCGGCCGGCTTCGAGATCGACAATCCGGGCCTGGTCTCCAGCGCCCAATTGACGAACTTCTCCTGGCTGGCGCAGACCGATGCCGCTCATCTCGAATTCCGCGACGACCGTTTCGTCGCGGCTTTCAATCCCAACGACGGCGACGGCGACCGCAACATCACGCTCGCCTACGTCGTGCGCGCGGTGACGCCGGGCACCTATGCCCACCCGGCGGCAACGATCGAGGACATGTACCGGCCGCAATATTCGGCCCGCACCGCCACCGGCATGATGGAGGTCAAGGCGCCGTAAGGATAGGAATATGGCGGTGGCGCTGCCCCTCATTGCCCTGCCGGGCATTTCTCCCCGTATAGAGACGGGGAGAAAGAGCCATGCGCCGAAGTTTTCGCCGAACTTTAACGTCGCAGAAAAGGCGCCAAGGGTCGCGACAGCCCCCTTCTCCCCGTCACTAAACGGGGAGAAGGTGCCGGCAGGCGGATGAGGGGCGGCGCCATGCTCTCCAGAAAATTCCTGCGCCGAGCGGCCATCACGGGCATTTCCTTGGCCGGTCTCGCGGCAATCACCGCCTTCGGCCTCTGGCAGCTCGACCGCGCATTTCCGCCGCCGCTGCCGGCTGCTTTGACGGTCTCGACCGAGGTGCAGGACCGAGACGGCCAGCTGCTGCGCGCCTTCGCTACGCCGGATGGCTACTGGCGGCTCGCTACCAGCCTGGACCAGGTCGACAAGCAGTTCGTCGACATGCTGGTCACCTATGAGGACAAGCGTTTCTGGGATCATCAAGGCGTCGACGTGCTGGCACTGGCGCGTGCCGCCGGCCAGTTCGCGGCCAGCGGCCATATCGTCTCCGGTGGTTCGACGCTGCCGATGCAACTCGCCCGGCTGATCGAACCGCGCGACAGCCGCAGCCTCGGCTCGAAGATCAAGCAGATGCTGCGCGCCCTCCAGATCGAACGGCGGCTTTCCAAGCGCGAGATCCTCGAACGCTATCTGACGCTGGCGCCCTATGGCGGCAATCTCGAAGGTGTGCGCGCCGCTTCGCTTGCCTATTTCGGCAAGGAGCCGAAACGGCTGACGGTCTCGGAGGCGGCCCTGCTCGTCGCTTTGCCGCAATTGCCGGAAAAGCGGCGCCCTGACCGCAACCTCGACGTCGCCCATGCCGCCCGCGACCGCGTGCTGACCCGCATGGTCTCGGCAGGCCTGCTCGGCGAACGTGAGGCCGCGCGTGCCGCGCTCGACGATGTGTCGGGGCTGCGGCGGACCTTGCCGGCGCTCGCTGCCCATGCGGCCTATACGATGCTGTCCAAGGCCATTCCCGGCCAGAAGCTGCAACTGACGATCCGCAAGAGTGTCCAGGAAGGGCTGGAGCAGGTGGCCAAGGATGCGGCCGCCAGGCTCGGCCCTCGCCTCTCGGTGGCCATGGTACTGGCCGATGCCCGTACCGGCGATATTCTTGGTGAGGTCGGCTCTGCCGATTTCTTCGATGCCAGCCGTTCGGGCTGGATCGACATGACCAAGGTCGTTCGCTCGCCTGGCTCGACGCTGAAGCCGTTCATCTACGGCCTCGCCTTCGAACAAGGCCTGGTGGCGCAGGAGATGCTGATCGAGGACAGCCCAGCCGATTTCTCCGGGTATCGGCCGAAGAACTTCGACATGGGCTATCAGGGCGATGTCAGCATCAGGCAGGCGCTGCAATTGTCGCTCAACGTGCCGGCGATCCGCGTGCTCGACGCGGTCGGCCCGGCCCGGCTGATGGCACGCTTTCGCCAGGCCGATGTGACCCCTATCCTGCCCGTCAACGAAGCGCCCGGCCTGGCGATCGGCCTCGGCGGCGTCGGGGTGACCCTGCGCGACCTGGTCCAACTCTATGCCGGCCTTGCCAATGGCGGCAAGGCACACACGCTGCATGACGGCACCGAGCCGGCGAATGCCGAACGCTCGACCACCACCATCCTCGACGGGCAGGCGACCTGGCAGATCACCGACATCCTGTCAGGCGTCAAGCCTCCCCAGGGTGCCGTCCAACGCGGCATCGCCTACAAGACCGGCACCTCCTACGGCTATCGCGACGCCTGGTCGGTCGGCTTCGACGGCCGCTACGTGCTCGGCGTCTGGGTCGGCCGCCCCGACGCCGGTGCGGTGCCCGGCCTGTCCGGCTATGTCTCGGCTGCGCCCATCCTGTTCGAAGGTTTTGTCCGTTCCGGCCTGGCCGCCGTACCACTGCCGAGCCAGCCGTCCGGCGTCCGAAACGCGAGGAGCTGCCGGTGACGCTGACGCGCTTCGGCGCCGGCACCGATGGGCTGGTGCAGGCGACGCCGACCGAACCTGCGCCAACCATCATCTTTCCGCCCGACGGCGCTCGCGTCGATCTCGGCACTTCCTCGGCCGACGCCTCGCCGCTGGTGCTCAAGCTGCAAGGCGGCCGCGCACCATTCCGCTGGCTGGCCAACGGCAAGCCGCTGGTCGGCATCGACCGGCGGCGCACCGCGACCTGGCAGCCGGACGGCGCCGGCTATTCGACCCTGACCGTGATCGACGCGGCGGGACGCGCGGCCAGTGTGAAGGTTTTCGTCGAGTGAAAGTTTCCCTTGAATAATTTCCGGCAGGTGATTCAGGGGATTGGGTTTTACGTCTTGCTTTCGGGCGCCGGTATTTCCTCGGCCTTTGCTGACACCCTCCCCGCCGGCTTTGTTCGGCTAGCCGACATCGATCCCAATATCCGGCAGGATATCCGCTATGCCGGCCTCGAGAATTTCCTGCATCGCAAGGTAAGCGGCTACGATGCGCCGGCATGCATCCTCACCAGGCAAGCGGCGCAAGCGCTTTCGGCAGTGCAGAAAGCGATTGCCGCCGAAGGACTGACGCTGGTCGTGTTCGACTGCTATCGCCCTGCACGGGCTGTCTCCGACATGGGTGACTGGACAAAAACGAGTGGGCCACCGGACGCGCAATGGTACCCAAAGGTCAAGCGCAAGGATCTCATCGCCAAGGGCTATATCGGCGAACTGTCCACCCATTCGCGCGGATCGACGGTCGATGTCGCGATCGCGCGAGCCGACCGCAAGAGCGCTCCGAAACCGGCCTGCGGCGCGACCGATGCCGACACGCTCGATTTCGGCACGGGTTTCGACTGTTTCGATCCAGCGAGCGAAACGGCTCACCGACCGATAGCCAGTGAAGCGGCGGCTAACCGCAAAAGACTTGTCGAGGCGATGCGTGCCCGCGGCTTCAAGAATTACGCCCGCGAATGGTGGCACTTCACGCTGGAGAACGAGCCGTTTCCAAAAGAGCGCTTCAACTTTCCCGTTACCGCCGAATAGCCGGTCGCAACCTTCGGGCGCGACGCAGCCATTGCCGAAGAGCTAGCCGTCTCTAGATAATCGCGTCGGGATCGCAATCATGGTCCATGCGGGGAAAATAGTTTCTCGCATCGCCGAAACTGGGCGAAAAATTGCTTCAATAGGCCAAAAAAGGCAACATTGAATGCATCTAAATTCTATCAATTCGGTAGATTGGCGCGAGTTCAACGGAGGCGGAAATGACCAAACCTCATTTCAGGAAACTGCTCGGCGCACTGGTCGCCACATCTGTCCAGTTCGGCACGCTCGGTTTCGCGTTTGCCGACACCACCATTCTCAACGTGTCCTATGACCCGACGCGTGAGCTCTACAAGCAATTCGATGAGGCCTTTGTCGCCCACTGGAAGGCCGAGACAGGCGAGACCGTCACCGTCCAGCAGTCGCATGGCGGATCCGGCGCCCAGGCGCGCGCGGTGATCGACGGGCTCGACGCCGACGTGGTGACGCTGGCGCTCGAAGGCGACATCAACGCCATTGTCTCGAAAACGAAGAAGATCAATCCCGACTGGCGGACGAAATTCGAAAACAATTCGGCACCCTACACCTCGACGATCATCTTCCTCGTCCGCAAGGGAAACCCCAAGGGCATTCATGATTGGGGCGATCTGGTCAAGGACGATGTCCAGGTGATCACGCCCAATCCGAAGACCTCCGGCGGCGCGCGCTGGAACTATCTTGCCGCCTGGGCCTATGCCAGCGCCAAGGATGGCGGCGACGAGGCCAAGACCAAGGAATTCGTCGGCAATCTCTATGCGCATGTCCCGGTTCTCGACACCGGTGCGCGCGGCGCCACCGTGACCTTCGCGCAAAAGGGGCTGGGCGACGTGCTGCTCGCCTGGGAAAACGAGGCCTATCTGGCGCTCGACGAGTTCGGCGCCGACAATTTCGATATCGTCTACCCGCCGACCTCGATCCTGGCCGAGCCGCCGGTAGCCGTGGTCGACGCCAATGTCGACGCCAAAGGCACGCGCAAAGTTGCCGAAGCCTATCTGAGCTACCTCTATTCCAAGGAAGGCCAGACGCTCATCGCCAAAAACCATTATCGCCCTTCGAAGCCCGAACTGGTGCCGGCGGAGGACTTGGCCAAGCTGCCTGAGATCAAGCTGGTCACCATCGACGACCCGCTTTTTGGCGGCTGGAAGAAAGCACAGCCTTATCATTTCGGCGATGGTGGTATATTCGACCAGATCTACAAGCCGGCCCAGTAGCATTTAGATCAGGACGACATGACCACAGCACCCGCCAAGGCGGGGTGGCGATTCAGGCAGCCGAGCGTCATTCCGGGTTTCGGATTGACGCTCGGCTTCTCGCTTGCCTACCTCACCCTCATCATCCTCATTCCCCTGTCCGGGCTGGTCTGGCGCTCGGCGGCGCTCGGCTGGACCGACTTCTGGGCGATCGTCACCGACCGCCGCACCATCAACGCGCTTGAAATCAGCTTCGGCACCGCCTTCATTGCCGCTGCGGTCAACGTCGTCTTCGGCACGATCGTCGCGTGGGTGCTGGTGCGCTACAGCTTTCCAGGCCGCCGCATCGCCGATGCCATGGTCGACCTGCCCTTCGCGCTGCCGACGGCGGTTGCCGGCATCGCTTTGACCACGCTTTACGCACCGAATGGCTGGATCGGAAGCCTGCTGACGCCGCTCGGCATCAAGGTCGCGTATACGCCGCTCGGCATCGTCATCGCGCTGATCTTTATCGGGCTGCCCTTCGTCGTGCGCACTGTGCAGCCGATCATGGAGGAAATCGACAAAGAGGTAGAGGAAGTGGCCGCCACGCTCGGCGCCAATCGCTTCCAGATCATCAGCCGTGTTCTGCTTCCCGGACTGGCACCGGCCATCGTCACCGGTTTCGCGCTGGCCTTCGCGCGCGGCGTCGGCGAGTACGGCTCGGTTATCTTCATCGCCGGCAACCTGCCCTACAAATCCGAGATCGCACCGCTTCTGATCGTCATCCGGCTCGAGGAATATAATTATGCCGCGGCGACCGCGATCGCGGCGATCATGCTGGCACTGTCCTTCGTGATGCTGCTGGTCATCAACCTGGTGCAGACCTGGAGCCGCAAGCGCTATGGCTGACCCGGAGATCAAATCCTACGCGCCGCACCACGAAAGCCGCTCGGCGGCGGTAACCGAAAGCCGTCCTGCGCAAGCCGTGCTGATGGCGGTAACGTTTGCGTTCCTCGCCATCTTCCTGCTCTTGCCGCTGGTCATCGTCTTCAAGGAAGCTTTCGCCAAGGGAATCGAGGCCTACACACAGGCGCTAGGCGAACCGGATACGCGCTCGGCGATCCGCCTGACGCTTCTGGTCGCGGCGATCTCGGTGCCGCTCAACATCGTCTTCGGCATTTCCGCCGCCTGGGCGATCGCCAAGTTCGAGTTCAAGGGCAAGGCGTTCCTGACCACACTCATCGACCTGCCCTTTTCCGTCTCGCCGGTCATTTCGGGGCTTGTCTACGTGCTCTTGTTCGGCGCGCAAGGCCTGCTCGGCGCCTGGCTGAAAGCACATGGCATCGTCATTCTGTTTGCCGTGCCGGGCATCGTGCTGGCCACCGTCTTCGTCACCTTCCCCTTCGTCGCCCGCGAATTGATCCCGCTGATGCAGGAACAGGGCAATGGCGACGAGGAGGCTGCCCTGTCGCTTGGAGCCAATGGCTGGCAGGCGTTCTGGTACGTGACGTTGCCCAACGTCAAATGGGGATTGCTCTACGGCGTGCTGTTGTGCAATGCCCGCGCGATGGGTGAGTTCGGCGCCGTCTCGGTCGTGTCGGGCCACATACGCGGGCTGACCAACACCATGCCGCTGCATGTCGAAATCCTTTATAACGAGTACAATGCCGCCGCCGCCTTTGCCGTCGCTTCGCTGCTTGCCGGCCTGGCGCTCGTCACGCTGGTCTTGAAAACACTTCTCGAGATGCGCTACGGCGCCGAGATCGCCGCGACGCGCGGACACTGACAAATGCATGTCGCCCAAAAGTGTGTAGCGGTTTTTGGACAACGACATGCATAAAACAAAGATTTGATGTCGCCCAAAAGTGGGAACCGGTTTTGGGATAACGGCATGCATCAACTACAAAAGGGATTTGCATGGAAGTTCGCGTTGCCAACGTGCGCAAGGAGTTTGAGCGGTTTCCGGCCCTCCACGACGTTTCGCTCGACATCAAGTCGGGAGAACTGATCGCCCTGCTGGGACCGTCCGGTTCCGGCAAGACGACGCTGCTCAGGCTGATTGCCGGATTGGAGCGGCCGACCCGCGGAAAGATCTTCTTCGGCGAAGAGGATGCCTCCCAAAAGTCGATTCAGGAGCGCAATGTCGGCTTCGTCTTCCAGCACTACGCGCTGTTTCGCCATATGACGGTTGCCGACAATATCGGCTTCGGACTCAAGGTCCGGCACGGGCCGTCACGCCCGTCGGCGAAGGAAATCCGCCGCCGCGCCTCGGAACTCCTCAACCTCGTTCAGCTTTCCGGTCTGGAAAAACGCTATCCGGCACAGCTTTCGGGCGGCCAGCGCCAGCGCGTGGCGCTGGCCCGCGCCATGGCGATCGAACCGGCCGTGCTTTTGCTCGACGAGCCGTTCGGCGCGCTCGATGCGCAGGTGCGCCGCGAACTGCGCCGCTGGCTGCGCGACATCCACGACGCCACCGGTCACACCACGGTCTTCGTCACCCATGACCAGGAAGAGGCGCTGGAGCTTGCCGACCGTGTCGTGGTGATGAGCCAGGGCCGCATCGAGCAGGTCGGCACCGCCGACGAGATCTACGACACGCCGAACTCTCCCTTCGTCTACGGCTTCATCGGCGAATCGAGTTCGCTTCCGGTCAAGGTCGAGGACGGCCAGGTCTGGATCGCCGACCGGCCGATCGGGCTTTCCGCGCCGCACGCACCGCAAGGCGAAGCGACGCTGTTCTTTCGCCCGCACGACGTCGATCTGGTGGAAGAATGCAACGGCTGCATCGCCGGCACGGTCGCCGCCAGCCGCCGCGTCGCCGGCACCAGGCGGGTCGAGCTCGAAATCGGCGGCGAACGTCAGCGGGTCGAGATCGAATTGCCCGTCGATCATCCGGCGGCGCAGAAAAGTCGCGTGGCTTTCAGGCCGCGGCGCTGGAAGCTTTTTCCGGCTGCTTGATCCTCTATCAGGCGCTACACCAGCCAGTTCTCGATCTTCAGGCCTTTGATCCGGTTGAACTCCCCGGTGTTGGCGGTCACCAGGGTAGTTCCAAGCGCACGGGCGTGGGCAGCAATAAAAAGGTCATTCTGGCCGATGGTCTGGCCCCTGCCTTCCAGTTCTGCGCGAATCGCGCCGTACTCGGCATCCACCGGCACATCGAGCGGCAAGACGGGAATCTCAGCCAGCAATTCCTCGACCTTCTTGTGCAACTTGGCTGATCTTTTCTTGACGCAGCCATATCGCAGTTCCGACGCTACCACGATGCTGGTACACACGGCGGCGTCTCCCACGCGCAGGACAGCGCTTGCGGCTTTCCCGGCCGGATTTCGGATCATGTCGCTGACAATGTTCGTGTCCAGCATGAACCGCATCAAAAAAATTCCTCGGATTTGACAGGCATATCCTCGACTTCGGGAAAGTCTTCCTCGGCACCGGGCGGCGGCTCTTTCGCCCATTGCGCGAGCAGTGCGGTGAGGCCAGGTTTGCGGACCGGCTCGATGATCAGGCGGTCGCCTTCACGGCTGATCAAGACCTTTTCGCCGGGAAGTTCGAACTCGACGGGAATGCGCACCGCCTGGCTGCGATTGTTACGAAACAGCTTCGCCTCCTTCGGCGGGGTTGTTGAATGGCGGTGTTGAGACATGACAACAGCTCCCTTGTATATACTATTTGTATATGCCAGACAGGGCGGCGATGCAATCGCCTTGCACCGCGTTGGCCGGCCGGGAACCATCGTGCACGCCGACGGCATCGGCGCCGCTGCCAAGCTGTCCTGAGACTCTGCTTGAAAGAAAAAACCAGAAATCGCCCACAGCGGGAATATTTCTTCTATCGACAACGTGGAGCGGCCGCTCTGCGTGCCTCGTCGCGCACGATGCCTTGCCGCTATGGTCCGGCATTAAGCTCATGGCATTGGAGCCTGTTTTCATGAAGCGATTTTTGCTTGGCATCGCCACGTTGGCCGGCCTCTTCCTCGCATCCTCCCAAGCCTGGTCGGCCGACAAATTGCTCAATGCTTCCTATGATGTCGGGCGCGAACTGTTTGCGCAGGTCAACAAGGCGTTCGTCGCCGGCCACCCCGGCGTCACCATCGATCAGTCGCATGCCGGAACCTCGGCACAAGCACGCGCCATCGCCGAAGGCCTCGGCGCCGACGTGGTCACGTTCAACCAGGTCATCGACATCGACTTCCTGGTCAAGAAGGGCCTCATCTCCGCCGACTGGCAGAAGGACTTTCCGGACAACGCCTCGCCTTTCTATTCGCTGCCCTCCTTCCTGGTGCGCGCCGGCAATCCGAAGCACATCAAGGATTGGAACGATCTCGTGCGCGACGACGTCCAGGTGATCTTCCCCAATCCGAAAACATCGGGCAATGCGCGCTACACCTATCTCGCGGCCACCGCCTACGCCAAGGAAGCCTTCAAGGGCGACGATGCCAAGGTGAAGGAGTTCGTGACAAAGCTGTTCAACAACGTGCCGGTGTTCGACAGCGGCGGGCGCGCCGCGACCACCACTTTCGTGCAGCGCGAAATCGGCGACGTACTCATCACCTTCGAGTCGGAAACGCGCGGCGTCCGCAAGGAGTATGGCGAGGACAAGTTCGAGCAGGTAACGCCTTCGGTCAGCCTGTTGGCGGAATTTCCGGTGGCGATCGTCGACACGGTTGCAGACGAGCATGGCACGCGCGATCTCGCCAAGACCTATCTCGACTTCCTCTATACACCGGAGGGCCAGGACATCGCCGCCCGCAACGGCCTGCGGGCCCGGGACGCGGCGGTCGCTGCCAAATATAAGGCTGAGTTTCCCGATGTCCGCCTGCTGACGGTGGAGGAGGTCTTCGGCGGCTGGGCCAAGGTCCAGGCCGAGCACTTTGCAGCGGGCGGCCTGCTCGACCAGACTTATGGCAGCCGCTGAGGCGATCCTCCAACTTTGACAGAAGCCGGCTTGTTGGCTTCTTTGCTTTCGCGCCGCGAAAGGTGATTTCTGGCACTTTCCGGGCGCATTCCGTCCAAAAGGTTACAAAGAATCAACGCGTTTGTGCCTACCGTGAGAACGGACGGCTTGTTTTCGCGAACGGCTTCGCGTGATCAAACCGTCATGATTTGCACACAAACAGCCGCCAGACGCAGGTGGTTGGGGCTTCATGGGTTGACTCGGGGCATGCTTACCAAAAAAGGCAAATACGGCCTCAAGGCCCTCGTGCATCTGTCGGGCCTGCCGGTCGGCCAGCTCGCATTCGTCAACGACATTGCGGTCGCCAATAATATCCCCAAGAAATTCCTGGATGCCATCCTGGGCGAGTTGCGTAACGCCGGCTTCGTCCAGAGCCGCAAGGGCAAGGAAGGCGGTTACCGCCTTGCCCGGCCGGCTTCCGAGATCAAGATCGGCCATGTCGTGCGTGTCCTCGACGGGCCGCTGGCGCCGATCCCCTGCGCCAGCCGCACGCAATACCAGCGCTGCGAGGATTGCGACGAGGCGACCTGCCAGGTTCGGCACATGATGCTGGAGGTCCGGCAGGCGATCGCCGAGGTGCTGGACAACCGCAGCCTCGCGGCCATGCGCGACGCCGACAATGACGATTTCCCAGTCGAACTGACGTCGCAAATCTAGCGCGCGAGCAGGCTCAAGGCGGTCGCGACGGTGTCGGCGACCGGACGCGTGCCATCCAGGGTCATTGCCGCCTCGTCCGCCGCTGGCGCCTCGAGCGTGGCGAACTGGCTGTCGACCAGGCTCGCCGGCATGAAATGACCCTTGCGATTGCCGACGCGCTGTTTTGCTGTTGCCGGGTCGATCTCCAGGTAAACGAAAACGATATCCGCGCAAAAGCCGCGCAGGCGATCGCGGTAGCTGCGTTTCAGCGCTGAGCAGGCGGCGACCACACCTTGCCCGCTTGCGACCGACGCGGCCATCCGCTGGCCGATCGCGTCGAGCCAGCCTTCGCGCAGCGCGTCGGTGAGCGGCTGGCCGCTCGCCATGCGTGCGACGTTTTCGGGCGGATGCAGCCTGTCGCCTTCGATAAAGACGGCGCCCAATGCCGCTGCAAGCGCTTCGCCGACAACCGACTTGCCGCAACCGGCAACGCCCATCACCACGATGGCGGGTACCGTTCGAACAGTGCTCGCCGGCTTATATGCCACGTCTTTACCGGTCATGCAGGTCAGCGGCTTGCCGGCGCGCGGCCATAGAGCAGCAGCATGGCGACGATGACGACGCCGTAGATGATCTGCCGTCCCGCCTCCGGCATCTGCATGACAGAGAGAATGGACTGCAGAAGCGTGATCAGGATCACCCCGGCGACGGTGCCGAGATAGGAGCCGCGCCCGCCGAGGATCGAGGTGCCGCCGAGCACCACCGCGGCGATCGACGGCAGCAGATAGGCATCGCCCATCGACTGTGCCGCCTTGGAGGCATAGCCGGCCAACAGCACGCCGCCGAAGGCGGAGAGCCCGCCCGAAACCGCAAAGGCGATCATCACTACGCGCCTTGTATCGATGCCGGAAAGATAGGCTGCGCGCTCGCGATTGCCGATGCCATAGACGGTGCGGCCGAAGCCGGTGCGGGTCAGCACGAACACCATTGCGGCGCCGATCAGTGCCCAGATGAGAACGGCGTTGGGCACGCCAGGAACGGCAAAGCCGGTCGCCAGATAGCGCATCGCACCGGTCGCCGAATCCTGCGGCGAGAAACCGCCCGTGTAGACCACCATCAGCCCCTGCGCGACGGCGTTGGTGGCAAGCGTGATGATCATCGAGGGAATGCGCAGATAGGCGACGCCGATGCCGTTGACGATGCCGATCAGAACACCGCAGAAGATGCCGAACGGAATGGCAAGCGCCACGCCGACCGGGCCGTATGCGGCCGCGGCACAGGCCATCATCGCGCCGGCCGCCACCGACCAGGGCACCGACAGGTCGATCTGGCCGAGCAGGATGACCAGCATCATGCCGGTCGCGATGACGCCGAGAAACGACGCCACCTTGAGCTGCTGCAAAAGGTATTCAGGCGACAGGAAGCTGCGCGAATAGAGGCTGCCGAGGAACAGCAGCAGCACGATACAGGCGAACGCCGTCAGCACCGCCGGGTCGGCGCGGCGGAGGAATTTCGGCATGCGGCCGGCGAGACCACTCACAGTCGTTTCGCTCACAGGAACCACTCCAGCCGGTTGCGGACCCGAAACAGGGCGAAGGCGCCGAGGCTGACCGCGATCAGCAGAATGACGCCCTGGAACAGGGGCTGCCAGAGCGGATCGAAATCGAAGACGAACAGCAGGTCGCCGATGGTGCGGAAGGCAAGCGCGCCGAAGATCGCGCCGATGGCGCTGCCTTTGCCGCCGAACAGCGACACGCCGCCAAGCACGACCGCGGCAATCGAAAACAGCGTATAGGCGTTGCCGCTGGCATAGGCCGCATCACCGGTATAGGTGAAGAACGTCAGGAACAGCCCGCCGATCGCGGCAAGCAGACCGGCAAGCGCATAGGCGGCGAACTTTCCACGCCGGATCGGCACGCCGGACATGTAGGCCGCCATCTCCGAGGAGCCGGCCGCATAGGCGGCGCGGCCGAGCACCGACCGGCTGAACGGCACCCAGACGACAAGCACGACCGCCAGCAGCGCCACCAGGCTCGCCGGCACAATGCCAAACAGGCGCCCGGTCAGCGCATCGGCGAGCCCTTCATTGACCGAGCCGCCCGGAAACGGCCGAAGCAGCAGCGCAATGCCGAAATAGACCGCACCGGTGGCGATGGTGGCGACGATCGGCTGCAGGCGTCCATAGATGACGATGGCGCCGTTGATTGCCCCGCACAGCAGGCCGGTGCCGAGCACGGCGATGACGCCGAAGGCGGTCTCGATGCCGGTGCCGACGACCAGCCACGACGCCAGGCAGTTGGTCAGGGTGAAGATCATGCCGACCGAAAGATCGATGCCGGCGGTGATCACCACCAGCGTCTGCGCCATCGCGACGAAGGCGAGCAGCACACCCTTGTTCGAGGCCGTTTGTACGACATTGGCGGTGAAGCCCGCCGGATGGTTCGAGGTGTAGATGACGAACATGACAACGAAGATGCCGAACGCCAGCAACGTTCCGCGCTGTTCGGCAAGCCAGTAGCGCCAATCCTTCACGCGTCCGCTCCTTGCTTTGGCATCTCTTCGTGAATGTTGAGCGCGCTGGCGATCAGCGCCCGCTCGGTGATTTCGGCGCCGACCAGTTCGCGCTTGACCGCGCCGTCATAGAGCACCAGCACGCGGTCGCAGCAGCCGATCAGCTCGTCATAGTCGGTCGAATAGAAGAGGATCGCCGCACCCTGGTCGGCAAGCTTGCGCATCAACTGGTAAAGCTCCTGCTTGGTGCCGACATCGATGCCGCGCGTCGGATCGTTGAGCAGGATGATGCGCGGCTGCCGCATCAGCCATTTGGCGATGACGACCTTCTGCTGGTTGCCACCGGATAGCGCGCCGACCGGAATGTCGAGGCCGGCGGTCTTGATCGCCAGGAGACCCACCATATCGTCGATCAGCCGCTGCTCGGCGGCGCGATCGATGATGCCGGCCCTGGACAGCCGGTCGAGGGCAGCGAATGAGAGGTTTTCGCGCACCGTCATCGGCAGCATCAGCCCTTCGGTCTTGCGGTCCTCCGGGATCAGCGCCATGCCGATCCGGTCGTCGCGCGCCGCGGCCGGGCTGGCGATCGCCACCGGCCTGCCGTCGATCAGGATCTGGCCCGACAGGCCACGCAGCACACCGAAGAAGGCGAGCAGCAATTCGCGCTGGCCTTGGCCGTCGAGGCCGCCAAGCCCGACCACCTCGCCCGCCCCGACCGATAGCGAGACATCGTGCAGCCGATCCGTCCAGGACAGGCTGCGCGCCTCCAGAACCGGCGTGGCTGCGGCAGCCGCCCGCGCGGGCTTGGGCGGAAAGATGTGGCTGTATTCGCGCCCGATCATCAGTTCGACGACCTCGTTGTCGCTTTTTGTACCGGCCGCGTAGCTGGCGACATTGCGGCCATTGCGGAACACCGTGCACTGGTCGGCCAGCTCGGCGATCTCGTTCATGCGGTGCGATATATAGAGCAGCGCCAGCCCTTCCGAACGCAGCCGCTTCAACACGGCGAAAACCCTGGCGACGTCGGCCGCGGTCAGCGCCGAGGTCGCCTCGTCGAGGATCAGGATGCGTGGCTTGCGCGCCAGTGCCTTGGCGATCTCGACCATCTGCCTTCTTGAAAGAGGAAGATCCTTGACCAGCGCCAGCGGATGGATATCGGAAGCGCCGGCGCGAGCGAGGGCTTGTTCGGCGATGCGGCGCTGCGCCTTGCGATCGATCATGCCGAAACGCTTCGGCGGATCGGAAATGACGATGTTGTCGGCAACGCTGAGTTCGGGGACGAGCGACAGTTCCTGGAAGATGCAGACGATGCCGGCCTGGTTGGCAGCGGCCGGCGAAGCGAAGGTAACTTCGCTTCCGTCCAGCATCATGCGGCCCTCGTCGGGCGCGACGACCCCCGCCATGACCTTGATCAGCGTCGATTTGCCGGCGCCGTTCTCGCCGAGAATGGCGTGGATGCTGCCTGGAGTGACCGACAGTTCGGCCTTCTCCAGCGCGCGCACGCCGCCATAGCGCTTGGATATGCCTTCCATGCGGAAGAGCGGAATCGCACCGTCCATCGGCCCTCCCCAGGCGCTTGGCAATCAGGATGTCGAGCGCCGACGCCGCGGGATCTCCCGCGGCGTCGGGCTGTCGGAGTTTACTGGTTTTCCTTGCTCTGGCCCATGATTTCCTGCGCCGTGAAATTGATGCCGCAGGTCGGGAAGGAATTGCCGACGAAGAAATTGTCGGATTGGTCGGGGAAGTAGTCCTGGCCTGCCTTGAAGTTCGGATCCTCGACGATCGCCAGCGGCAGCTTGACCGCTTGCGGCACGACCTGGCCTTCAAGTGCTGCAATCGCCGTCTTGATGGCAACCGCGACCTGCGCCGGGCCGGTGCCGGCCGACGAGCATTTCAGGCCGTCAGCGGCGAACTTGGCGCAGAATTTGCGGAAGCCGTTCTCCGTCTCGCCACCGAACGGCACGAACGGATGCTTGGCATCGATCATCGCCTGCACGATGCCGGTATCGCCGCCCTGTCCGGTAATGCCGTCGAAGGGGCCGTTGGTGGCAATGGCATCGGCCGTAGCCTTTTGCGCAACGCCGTCATCCCACTTGCCGACGACCTCGGTGACATCCCATTTCTTACCGGAGGCGTCGAGAACCTCGTGGATGCCGTTATGGCGGTCGGTATCGACGGACGTGCCGGCTACGCCGCGCACTTCCAGCACCTTGCCGCCGTTCGGCACGTGCTTGACCAGCCAGTTGCCCCACAATTCGCCAAGACCTTTCTGGTCGACATTGACGTTGATGGCATCCTTGGTGTCGAGGATGTTGTCGAAGGCGACCAGCACCACGCCGGCTTCCTTGGCCCGTTTGATGACAGGACCGAATGCGGTCGGGTTCTGGGCGTTGACGACAATCGCGTCATAGCCGGAATCGATGAAATTGTTGATCGCCGAAATCTGCGCCGGCACGTCTTCGCCGGTCGAGACCACCTTGAATTCCTTGAGCTTGGCCGCGACGTCCGGCTGCGCTGCATAGGCCTTTGCCGTCTGCACCATCTGGATGCGCCATGTGTTGGCGATATAGCCGTTGGCCAGAGCGATGCGGTACGGGCCGTCTTTCTTGGGGAACTTGAAGAACTGCGTATCGGCCGACCAGGGCGCGAAGCAGTCAGGCTCGGCCGATGGCCCCTTGACGATTTCAGGATCGGCGATCGCCGACGAGCTCAGCATGACGAAAGCAGTGGCGGCAACGATACCGCCAACGAGTGACTTGATCATCGATATTCCTCCCAGTTGCAGTTTTGTTTGTTGTTACGCCGATGAATTTGCGCTTTTCCGGCCCGGCACCTCCCGCCGTACCCGTCGCGCGTTCAGGTGGCCGAATGCCGACCCGATCCCCTCCTTTGCTGCCCGGCTAGTCCCGCAAAAACTATCATATTATACATAATAAACAAGCATGAGCTGTCGCTTATGTATAATAAACAGCCCCATCCTCTGAGCGAAGTACTGCCCGGCGATAACTGGTAGCGCTACCATGACGTAGTGTAAAGCGCCATTGCGTTGAAGCGCGCTTCAGCGTGCCGTGCTTTCACGCCGCTTGAGTTCGAAGCCGAGGTCGCGACGACACCTGCGCCACCCGTCGATCCGTTGCATCCAAAACGGCGACAGCGTCTATGAAACGCATTACTGTTTCGTCGCTTTGCGCAGAACAACGCTGGATGTGGGGAGCCAATGATGGAAGGACATATTGATCCAAAACTGGAACACATGTACCGCCGTGGCTACTCAGCTGGCGTATTCGATGTACTGGCGAGCCTTGCGCTCCTTCTTTCCGATGAAGACCGCCAGATTGTGGAGAACTGGGCCAAGAACGACCTTGCCGTCTGGAGAACCATGCGCCTCAATGAAGCGGTTCGGCCTCCGGATTTTCCCATAGGAAGTCGCCCAGATGTTCATGGACCCTGGCCTGCGTAGGTGTCCGAGACCTACTCAGTTCCTCGAACACCTCCGGCGCATCGCGATGGTGCTCGAATACTACCGGATCGCCGGACCCTTTTTTCGAGCTTTCAGCGCGCCGTGCTTTCACGCCGCTTGAGTTCGAAGCCGAGGTCGACGACCCGCTGTTCCGGCCTGTTGCCTTCGATCGCCGCAAGCGCCATGGCGACCGCCCGCCGGCCGATCTCGTAGCGATACGTCCGAACGCTGGTGACCGACGGAAAAGCCACCTCCATCATGTCGAGATCGTTGAAGCCGACGATGCCGATCGTCTTCGGTACGGCGATCGAAGCGCGGTGGCATTCGAACAGCACCCCGAGTGCTATATCGTCATTGTTGCAGAACACGCCGTCGAGGCTCGGCACCTTGGCCAGCGCGTCGCGGAACAATTCGCGGCCGAGGGTGACGCTGGAGGGTACCGGCGTGGTGGTGGTAAGCCGCGCATCGAACAGGCCGGCCGCCTCCATCGCCGCGCGATAGCCGGCCAAGCGCCGCTGCGAACGCGGATCCATGCGCGCGCCGATGAAGCCTATCCGGCGATAGCCTGCCTCGATCAGATGTTCCGCAGCCGCCCTGCCGCCCTCGAAATGTGAGAAACCAACCATCATGTCGACCGGATCGGGCCCGGTCTCCATCACCTGCACCACCGGACAGCCCGCCGTTTCCAGCAGTTTTCGCGAGGCCGGCGTCTGGTCGATGCCGGCCACGATCAGCGCCGCCGGGCGTTGCGGGCCAAACACCTGCAGCAGCCGCTCTTCCTCGAGGCCGGAATAGTGGGTGTTGCCAAGCTGGATCCGGAAAGGGCCGTCCGACAGGCTGTCGTAGATGCCGCGCACCACTTCGGCAAAGACGTTGTTGGTAAGCGACGGCACCAGAACGCCAAAGACCTCGGCGCGCGCCGAAGCCAGCGCCCGCGCATTCGGGTCGGGCACATAGCCGAGCTCGTTCACGGCCGACTCGATCTGGCGGCGCAGATCTTCCGAGACACGCCCCGGCTCGCGCAGGGCGCGCGATACGGTAATGGCGCCGACGCCGGCCTTGCGGGCGACATCGGCGATGGTCGGGCGGCCGCCGCCGCGGCGCGTGCGCGGCTTGATCACCATACTGGTCCCGAGGCCGGGCAACCGCCCAGACGCGACCGTGAGACGATGTTCAGGGTCTTTGCCACTGCTGCCTTGCCAACCTGGCCCGTTGCCACACCTTGTCTGGCGTCGCGCAGCCTTCGGCTATTGTCAAGCGACGGCGGAGAGACTGTATCCGTACCGCTGTGCTTCAGGCCGCCACAGCAGCGCTGCGCCGGGCCTTCCACAGCAGCAGCACCATGGCCAAAATATTCAGAAGGTTCCAGGCAATGCCGTTGAGGAACGCGGCGGCATAGGAGCCGGTCAGATCGTAAATCCAGCCCGACATCCAGCCGCCGATCGCCATGCCGAAGATGGTCGCCATCATGACGATGCCGACGCGCTGGCCAGCCTCCTTGGCTGGCATATATTCGCGCACGATGATCGCATAACAGGGCACGATGCCGCCCTGCGACAGGCCGAAGACCAGCGAGACGACATAGAGCGAGGCAAGCCCGTCGAACGGGATATAGAACAACAGCGACAGGCATTGCAGCATCGAACCGATCAGCAGGGTTTTCACGCCGCCGATGCGATCGGCAAGGAAGCCCGAGCCTAGCCGGCTGACGACGCCCGCCGCCAGCATGATCGACAGCATATCGGCGCCATGCGCCACGCCGTAGCCGAGATCCATGCAATAGGCGACGATATGGACTTGCGGCATCGACATCGCCACGCAGCAGCCGAGCCCGGCCACGATGAGCAGCGCCTGCAAGGCCGCCGGCGACAGGGAGATCGGCTGGACCACGCGGCTGCCCGGCGATCCCGGAGCCGCCTGGGGCGGTGCGCCGCGCCGGAGCAGCAGGATCAAGGGCACCATGGTGACCAGGCAGACGGCGCCGATCGCGGCATAGGTGAAGCGCCAGCCTTGCGCCTGCATGACATAGGGCATCGCCGTCGGCCAGATCGCTCCGGCGAGATAGTTGCCTGATGCGGCAGCAGTCACCGCGACGCCGCGGCGCCGGTTGAACCAGTGCGAGATGTCGGCGATCAGCGGCCCGAAGATCGCCGACGAGCCAACGCCGATCAACAGGCCCTGGACGAGGGTGAACTGCAGGATCGAACTGGTCAGCGACGCCAGCAGGAAGCCGGCGCCAAGTGTAATCGCGGCAATCAGCGCCGGGATCCAATACCCCATGCGGTCGATGGCGCGGCCGAACAGCACATTACCGGCGGCAAAGCCGACCATGGTCGCGGTGTAGGGCATCGAGGCAGCGGCGCGGTCGACGCCGAATTCTGCCTGCACGGCAGGCAGCACCACGACCACCGCCCACATGCCGACCCCGCCGATCGTTGCCAGCAGCATCGAGATGCCCAGCCGTATCCAGGCATAGGCACTGTCGATGCCGGAACTTCCTGCCTGGCTTGAGACGATTGGGGTCAAGAGCGTTTCCTGTCCGCAGTTCTTGAATCGGCGGTTCTGACCACTATCGGCGCATTCGCATCGCCGAGCAGCGCCACGACAGGCAAATCCGTGGCTCCAGGGATTCGGGCCGAAGTGGAACAGGGGTGCGCCATAAGGCGTTTTCCGGCAACGACCTAGTGGAAGGAGTTTGCCATGACCGCGCAACGGAAATGGTCCGCCGACGTCACCGAGCACAGCGACGCGCTGGACCTCGAGGAACACATCTTCGAATCCCACGATCCCAAGAAGATCGCCGCCTCTTTGAAGCGATCGGCCGAGCACAGCGACCGACGCAAGGCAGGGCCGTTTCAATCCGCCATGTCGATGCTGAATTTCTACATCAACCGCGCCGGCAAGAACCTGCCGGCGGCGCAGAAGAAAGTGCTGGAGGACGCCAAAGACGAGCTGCGCGCCCTTTTTGGCCGCCCAAAGGAAGATTAGGGTCGGTCTCCATTAATTGGTTCTGCCAAATTCGGCTGAACTGGACCTAGTGACAGGGCCTCTTTGTCGCCAGTCTGCAGGCTCGGCTTGTATTCCCAAGCCCGCAAAAGCCTGGCGTCATGACGGTCAAGATCGGCATCAATCCCATCACCTGGAGCAATGACGACGTTCCGGCGCTTGGCGGGGATACGTCCTTGGAGACCTGCCTGTCGGAAACGGCGCTGGCCGGCTACCGCGGCACCGAACTCGGCGGCAAATTTCCGCGCCAGGCTGAAGTGCTTGGGCCGCTCCTGTCTTCCTATGGCCTGGAACTCGTCTCCGGCTGGTATGATGGCCGCATTCTCGACCGCACGGTCGACGAGGAATTCGCGGCGATCACCCCACATCTTCAGCTGTTGCGCGACCTTGGCGCCAGGATCGTCGTCTACGCCGACACCTCGCGCGGTCGCCATGACGGCATTTTCGCACCGATCTCCGAGCGTCCGCGCCTCGCCGACAGGGACTGGCCGTCCTATGGCGAGAAACTGACCGCCCTCGCCGACCGCATGGCCGCATTCGGGGTCGGCATGGCCTTCCACCACCACATGGGCACCATCGTCGAGACGGACGATGAAGTCGACAGGCTGATGGCGGCGACGGGCCGAAGCGTCGGCCTTTTGTTCGATACCGGCCACTGCCTGTTTTCGGGCGGCGACCCGCAATCGCTGCTGCAACGGCAGCTCGACCGTATCGTGCATTTCCATTGCAAGGATGTTCGCAGGGCGATGCTGAAACGGGCACGCCGCGAGGACATGAGCTTCATGGCGGCGGTAATGGACGGCATTTTTACCGTGCCCGGCGACGGCTCGGTCGATTTCCTGTCATTGCTGAAGCCCCTCGCCGCGCGCGGCTATGAAGGTTGGCTCGTTGTCGAGGCCGAGCAGGATCCGGCCAAGGCGCATCCGCTGACCTATGCCAGCAAGGGCTATTTCTCGCTGCTCGCCACCGCCCGCGAGGCCGGCTTCGAAGTGGCGACGCGGCAGGCAAACTGACCGGCCCGCATTTGCGAGCCGGGGGACACGATGAGCGCGCGCCGCGATGGGGTTAGCGACGCGAAAGCGCCCGGCGATCCGCGCCGCCTTGCTCCCTGCGCGGCGCGGATCGCAGAATCCCGGCTCTGGATTGCAAACCCCGACTTTCAAGCTTGAGGCCGACCGGAAGCCGTGCCTTGATGCAACCGAGGAGGAGCGATATGGCTTTCGAAGCTGCGCTTGGCATGGAACGGCTTTGCACCATCCGCGAGATTGCCGAGAAGGCGGAACTTGGCGCCGCCACCGTGCATCGCGCGCTGAAGAACAGCCGCGAGATCCGTCCCGAAACCAGGCGGCTGGTGCTCGACACCGTCTGCCGGCTCAACGAGGAAAAGATCGCCCGCGCCGCCCGGTTCGTCGGGGGATAGTGCCTTGCCCGACCACATGCGCCTTTCCCTCGACATCATGTCGGTCGACCGCGCTTCGGAAGAACCGATGCATCGTCAGATCTACGGCGCCTTGCGACGCTTCATTCTTGACGGCCAGATCCCGCAGAACACGCTGCTGCCGTCGACGCGCTCGCTGGCCGAAGATCTGAAGGTCGGGCGCAACACGGTCATCGCCGCCTATGACCAGCTCCTTGCCGAAGGTTTTATCGAGGCGCGTGCCGGATCGGGCACCTGGGTGGCGCCGATCCAGCAGAACCGCCCCTTGGCATCCCTGCGCGCCGGACTGGCAGCGCCGCAAAAGCTGTCGCGGCGCGGTCAGACCATCGTCAACGGCCCGCAACCGCCGCGTAATGCCGGCGTCATCAATTTCCATCCCGGCGTGCCTGAAACGGCATCGTTTCCGTTCACCATCTGGTCAAGCCTTCTGGTGCGCAATGCACGCAGCCGCGACGATAGTCTGCTTGGTTATCTCTCCTTTGCCGGTCACCCCGGCCTGCGCCAGGCCATTGCCTCGACCATCGGCCTGTCGCGCGGCATCAGTTGCACCGCCGACCAGGTGATCATCGTCACCGGTGCGCAGGCAGCGCTCGATCTGGTCTCGCGCGTGCTGATGGACGAAGGCGACCATGTCTGGATGGAAGAGCCCGGCTATCTCGGCGCCAAAAGCGCCTTTCTCGCCAGCGGCGCCAAGCTGGCACCGTTGAAGGTCGACCGGCGCGGCTGGCATCTTGCCGATCCGGAGCTGCCGCCGCCGCGGCTAATCTATGTGACGCCATCCTGCCAATGGCCGTTCGGCACCATCATGCGCATCGAGGAGCGGCTGCAACTGCTCGACATCGCCGAACGCAACGGCGCCTGGATCGTCGAGGATGACTATGACGGCGAATACCGGTTCCGCGGCCGGCCGGTGCCGGCGCTGCGCGGGCTCGACCATGCCGACCGCGTCGTCTATATCGGCAGCTTCGGCAAGACGCTGATTCCGGCGCTGCGCATCGGTTATCTGATCGTGCCGCGCGAATTGTCGGTTCCGTTCGACCGGGCGGTGAGCATCACCGGCCAGTTCGCGCCGCTGATCCTGCAGGCAACGGTCAACGACTTCATCATGCAGGGCTATTTCGCCACGCACCTCAAGCGCATGCGCCGGCTCTACGCGCGCCGGCAGGCGAACTTCGTCAAGCTGTGCCAGGAGCATCTGGCCGAATGGCTGATCGTCACGGAAAACGATTCCGGCATGCAGCTGCTGGCGAGCTTCGTCAGGCCCTATAAGGACAGCGACGTGGTCGCCGCCGCCCTCAAGGAGGGGCTCGACGTTCAGGGCATCTCCATCAACTATCATTCCACTGAGCCCGAGCACGGCCTGCTGCTCGGCTATGCGGCGATGGACGAACGCCAGATCCTGCGCGCCGTTCTGGCGTTGCGCGCCGCGTTCCTAAGATTGGATAGAAGCTAGAGCCAGGCTCTCCATCTCGTTCACCGCGGGGTTGAGTCGGTCGCCCGCAGTGATTAGGAATATGGGGCGTCGGTCCTTGTTTTCGGCGTTCGCGCAAAGCGCGCTTCCCAAGGCCGAACCTCCCCGAAAACCAGAAGCATGCCCACCGCCGGTATTGGCGGGCAACGCATTCATCTGAACCATGAGGATTGCCATGAGAACCGCATCCTGTGCCTGCGGGCAACTGAGGATCTCCTGTAACGGAGAGCCGCAGCTGGTCGCACAGTGCCACTGCCTCGACTGCCAGAAACGGACCGGCAGCACATACGGCGTCGCCGCCTTCTTTGCGCGCGACAAGGTAGAAGCCGAAGGCGACGCCAGTACCTACAGGCGATCAGCTCGGAGCGGCCACCATGTCACTTTCCATTTCTGCCCGGGCTGCGGCTCGAGCGTCTTCTGGGAGCCCGAGCGAAAGCCTGAATGGATCGCCGTCGCGGTCGGCTGCTTCGCCGATCCCGCCTTTCCGGCCCCGGCGCATGTTGGGTGGGAAGACCGGCGTCATCCCTGGGTTTCCGGTTAGCGACGCCAACCCGCCAGCGCAGCGCTTTACCTTACTGGTTGATCTCGGGTTCAACGAGCTTCGCCAGATTTCGCAGCGACTCCTGCCAGCCGAGATAGCAGGCCTCAACCGGGATGGCGTCTGGGATACCTGCCTGCGTGATATTCACTTCGGTGCCGACCGACACTTTCTTCAATGTCACGGTCACCTCGATCTCGCCGGCCAGGTTGGGGTCGTCGAACCGGTCGGTGTAACGCAGTCGCTCATTGGGCACGAGCTCGACATATTCGCCGCCGAACGAGTGGCTGTCGCCGGTGGTGAAGTTGCGGAAGGACATTTTGAACGCACCGCCGACTTTCGCCTCGAAGTGATGAACCGTGCAGGTGAAGCCGTTCGGCGGAAGCCATTTCGCAAGTGCATCCGCTTCAAGGAACGCGCGGTAGACTTTCTCCGAGCTGGTTGTCAGAACGCGGTGCAGCCGTACGGTGCCGGGCATATCGTTAATCCTCCGTGTTGGTGATCGATGCCCCCTAGGACGAGCGGAGCCCGGCCTATCCGACACGGGCCTGCGGATTTTTTGGCGGCCGGTTATGCCGGCCGGAATCCTCGGCCGGCCACCGGGCAAGGAACTCGACCGCAGGGTAGCAAACCGCGCCGGATCTGGTCTAGTTCACACTGTCGAACTTCTGCAGATCAACCGGTGCCGCCTTGCGCAATTCGATATCATCGAGCGAAGCATTCTCCAGCGCCACCCGCGCCGCCGCGTCGATGTTGTGGATCATGTCCTGAATGTCGGTATCGCTGTGCGCCGGGTTCATGGCGACCATCACGGTGCGGTTGAGGATGTCGAGAGAGCGCTTGCCGAGGTCGTCGGAATAATCCAGCCGCAGGCCCTGGTTCTCGGGCAGTGCGTAAGGATTGAGCGCCGGATGATGCGCGCCTTCATGCATCAGCACCTGGTCCCACTGGGTGAAATTGTGACGGCCGGTCTTGCCGGCAACGACGCTCGGAATGGTCTTCGAAAAAGTCTGCGCCGCCTGCTCGCTCGGCAGCAGGTACATCACCTGTGCGGCACAATCGTCGTCCGCGCTGTTCATCGGCGACGGCGTCAGCCCAAGATTGCTAAGGTGGCGGGTACCGGCCAGCACCGTCTTCTTCTCGACCCGCATCGCCTCGATGATGCCGTCCAGCCGGTCGAGTTGGACGTTGAGCATCGCCCCCATCAGTTCGGAAGCACGCGCGCCGATGCCGGCGAAGGGTTTGATGCTGTCGCTTCTGCCCTGCCAGTAGAAATGGCAAGGGTCGATGGCGCAGCGCGCCCGCTCCGCCACTTTCGGGTCGCTGGTGGCGATACCGCCGCCCTCGCCCGAGGTCATGTTCTTGAAGTAGTTGAAGGAATAGGCGCCGGCATGGCCGATCGAGCCGAGCTTGCGGCCCTCATAGCCGCCGCCGATGCCTTGGCAGACATCCTCCAGCACCAGCAAGCCGCGCTTGGCAGCAATGTCCATGATCGCATTCATGTTGCAGGCCGCGCCCCACATATGCACCGGGATGACCGCCCTGGTGCGCGGCCCGATGGCATCGCGCAGGGCGATGGGATCGATGGTCAGGCTCTCGTCGATGTCGACGATGACGGGAATGGCCCCGACCGACAGCACCGCGGTCGCTGTCGCCATATAGGTGTGCGCCGGCACCAGCACTTCGTCCCCCGGGCCGATGCCGAGGCCGATCAGGCCGGCGGCGAGCCCATAGGTGCCGCTGGCGGCCAGCGCGAAATGCTCGACGCCAAGATGCTGCGCATAGCGGGCCTCAAAGCGGTCGCATTCGCTGTCCTTGCCGTAACGAAACAGCGCGCCCGAGCGGATCACCCTGGCAATGGCTTCGATTTCCTCTTCGCCGGCGGTGTACATGACAGGCCTCCAGTCACTTGATAATGTGGGTCACTTGATAATGTGGTCGCTTGATGGTGTGGACAGCTGTAGGCTTGTCGGCACGGTTTGAAAGAACCACTCCGCCGCTATTCGACCAAGCCATCTGCGCCCGGAAGACGGTTCCTATGACTGGTTTTGAACCGTGATTGGGGAAATCGGCAGCTAAGTGTCTCAGCCGGCAGGCAAATCGTACCCATCCGAATTCGCCAAAGTGGCCCTGTCGGAAAGGCAGGTTTCGGCGTTCCATTCCGGCCAGTTGGGCAAACGGTTGGTTCCATGAAATACGGGACACACTTTGGAAGACCCTGGAAACCGGCGTGCCGGCGGAAAGGCGGCCGTTCGTGAACGCCGCCGGCTCCAGCAAACGGATCGTACTCCACGAGGACGATGTCGGCATGTGCCACGGCGCCAACAGCGCCTTCCTCGAATTGAGCGGGCTGGGTGTCTGCAGTTCCGGCGCGGTGATGGTGCCGTGCCCGTGGTTCCTCGAAATGGCCGAAAGCGCCGCCGCCAACCCTGGCCTCGACCTCGGCGTCCACCTTACGCTGAACAGCGAGAAGCAGCACTACAAATGGCGGCCGTTGACCGCGCCGTCGCGGGCGGCCGGCTTGACCGACGAGTTCGGCTTCTTGTGGCCGGATGTGGCGACCACGCGCCGCAAGGCGGTGCCGCAGGCGGTCGAGGCCGAGCTTCGCGCCCAGATCGACACCGCCTATCGCGCCGGCATCGACGTCACCCATCTCGACGCGCATATGGGAGCGGCATTGTCGCCGGAATTCTGCAACATCTACATCAAGCTCGGGCTCGAATATCAACTGCCCGTGCTGCTGACCAAGACGCTGTCCGCCTATTCCCCCAACGACAATCTGGTCGGCGTCACCGAGGAGGCGTTCCAGCGCGGCGTGGCGCTGGCCCGTGCCGGCGGCTTTGCCATTTTCGACGCCGCCATCCAGACGACCTGGGGCCGGCCGCGTTCCAGGCCGATCGAGCCGGCTTACAAAGCGCTCATCGACGGTGTGCGCGACGGCCTGACCTTCTTTTGCCTGCATTGCAACGCGCCCGGTGAACTCGAGCTGATCGAGCCGCGCTCCGCCTACATCCGCACCGAAGAGTACGAACTGTTCCGCGACCAGGGCTTTCGCGACTGGCTCGCCGCACAGCCGATCGACGTCATCGGCATGAAGCCGTTGCGCGAGGAGCTTCGCGTAGCGCTCTCGGCCGGGCGATTATCAACAACAGCCCGCGGCAACACCACGGGCGAGCAGCGATTGGCGTCGGCAAAGGCCCGCAAAGCGGCCACCCGATCCGCGACGTGAGCCGATCGTCGCGGCCGGAAAACGGCGCCAGAGGGATTGGAACTGCAACGACAAATGGGAGAATAAGATGAAAACTCTTCTGAAAGTGGCATTGGGCGCCTTCGTTTCGGCGGGCCTGATGACAGGTATTGCGCATGCCGCGGGCCTCAAGGATCCGAAGGACGTCCGCATCACCTTCGTGGTGCATGGGTCGGCGTCCGATCCCTATTGGTCGGTGGTCAAGCGCGGCGTCGATGACGCGGCCGCCCTTACCGGCGCCAAGGTCGAATATTACGCACCGCAGGTCTTCGACGTGGTCGAGCAGGCCCGGCTTCTCGACGCCGCTATCGCCACCAAGCCGGACGGTATCGCCGTCTCCATCGCCGACGCCAATGCGCTCGGCAAATCGGTCAAATCCGGGCTTGCCGCCAATATTCCCATGGTGGTTCTGGATTCCGGCGAAAAGGAAGGCGCCGAGCTCGGCACGACGCTCTATGTCGGCACCGTTTCCGAATATGATTCCGGCAAGAAGGCCGGCGAGCGGCTGGCCAAGGAAGGCACGCTCAAGGTCGTCTGCATCAACCACGAGGTCGGCAATGTCAGCCTCGACCAGCGCTGCCAGGGCCTCAATGACGGGCTGAAGCCCTCCGGCGGCGGCACCGAGGTTCTGGCCGTGGCGCCCGATCCCGCAGACATCCAGCGCCGCACGGAAGCCTATCTGTCGGCGCATCCCGACACGCAGGCCGTCTTTGCGCTCGGCGCCACCGCCGCCAACCCGCTGATCCCGATGTTCCGCGACAAGGAACTGTTCGGCAAGCTCAAGCTCTACACATTCGACATCAGCCCGGAGGTCCTCGATTCGGTCGTGGCCGGCGAAATGGGCTTCGGCATGGATGCCCAGCAATATCTGATGGGCTATCTGCCGGTGATCTATCTGGTCGAGCAGGCGACGCACGGCTTCTGGCCGCAGAACAACGCCTATACCGGACCGCTGTTCATCGACTCGCCGGAAAAAGCCAAGGCGATCCTGGCGCTCGCCAAAGAGGGCATCCGCTAGGCAAGCGCTCCGACGGAACGGGAGAATGCGCCAAGCGCTCTCCCGTTCCTTCGAAGATTGCGATTTGAGCGATTGGAGAGCCTAATGGCGGTCGTGGAAGACAAGGCTATATCTCCGGGCGAACTGAAGGCGACCGACCGCTTCGGCATGACGTCGAAGCGGGCCGCCGGCGCCGACGAGCGGCTGGCCAGCACCGGCAAGCTGACCCAGTGGCTGCGCCGGCCGGAAGCCGGTGCCGCCGGTGGGCTGCTTGCGACGATCATCATCTTTGCGCTGCTGCCGGGCGCGGCAAACCTCTATTCGCTGCAGGGATCGATGACCTTCCTGACGCTGTCGGCGGAGCTCGGCATCGTCGCCACCGCGGCAGCACTCCTCATCATCGCCGGCGAGTTCGATCTTTCGGTCGGCTCCATGGTCGGCTTTGCCGGTGTCGTCATCGGGCTGACGGTGAAGTACTGGGGCCTGCCGCTATGGGGCGGCATCGCCTGTGCCTTAGCCGTTGCCATCCTCACCGGCTATCTCAACGGCCTGATCGTGGTGAAGACGCGCCTGCCCTCCTTCATCGTCACGCTCGCCACCCTCTATATCCTGCGCGGATTGTCGATCGGCATCACCCGCGCCGTCACCGGCCGCACCCAGATCCCCTACATCCTCGAAGGCGCACCGGATCCGGCGACGGCCGGCATTTTCAACGGCCATCTGCTCACCGGCCTGTTCCACTGGATGGGCGCGCAAGGCTGGATCGCCACCCGCAGCGACGGCATACCGTTCGTCGCCGGCATTCCGATGTCGATCGTCTGGTGGCTCGGCCTGACGGCGCTGGCCGGCTACGTGCTCACCCAGACGAAATACGGCAACTGGATCTTCGCCACCGGCGGCGACCTGATCGCAGCCCGCAACGTCGGCGTGCCGGTCGATCGCGTCAAGATCAGCCTGTTCGTCTACACCGCCTGCGCGGCGACGCTGCTTGCCACCATCCAGGTGATGGAGGCGGGCTCCGCCGACACCACGCGCGGCCTGCTCAAGGAATTCGAGGCGATCATCGCCGCCGTCATCGGCGGCGTGCTGCTCACCGGCGGCTACGGCACCGTCTATGGCGTGCTGTTCGGCGCGCTGATCTTCGGGCTGGTGCAGATGGGCATCTTCTACACTGGCATCGACACCGACTGGTTCAAGGTCTTCCTCGGCATCGTCATCCTGATGGCCGTGCTGGTCAACAACTACATCAGGCTGAAGGCGCTCGGCCGCGGAGGTGGCAAATGACCGAGCCGGCCCAAATGACCGAACCGGCCCAAATGACCGAACCAGCAATGGAACTGCGCGGCGTCAGCGTCAATTTCGGCTCGGTGCGCGCGCTCCAGGACATCGACATCAAGGTCTATCCGGGCGAGGTCCACTGCCTGCTCGGCGACAACGGCGCCGGCAAGTCGACGCTGATCAAGGTTTTGTCCGGCGTCTATCGGCCGAGCAAGGGCGAAATCCTGGTCGACGGCAAGCCGGTCACCTTCCGCAGCCCGCGCGACGCGCAGGAGCTCGGTGTGGCAACGGTGTTCCAGGACCTCGGCATGATCTCGCTGATGTCGATCACCCGTAACTTCTTCCTCGGCCGCGAGCCAACCAAAAGCAGCCTGCCCTTCTCGCGCATCGACAAAGAGCGCGCCAACACCATCGCCAGGCAGGCGATGGCCGATATCGGCATCGACGTGCGCGATCCGACGCAGGCCGTCGGCACGCTGTCGGGCGGCGAGCGCCAGTCGGTGGCGATCGCCCGCGCCGTGCATTTTGGCGCGCGCGTGCTGATTCTCGACGAGCCGACGTCCGCACTCGGCGTCCACCAGGCGGCGATGGTGCTGAAGTTCATCATCGAAGCACGCATGCGGGGTTTGGCCGTGATCTTCATCAGCCACAACATCCACCATGCCTATCCGGTCGGCGACACCTTCACGCTGCTCAACCGCGGCCGCAATCGCGGCACCTACGCCAAGTCCGAGATTTCGCGCGACGAGGTCATCTCGATCATGTCGGGCGGCGAGGATCTGAAAGCGGTCGAGGCGGAGATTGCCGGCCTGCTCGCCCAGATCGGCAACCGGCCGCCTGCGGCGCCTTGAGCTGACAATCGGACATTGCGGGGAATGATCCAATGAGCAGGATACGCGTCGGGGTCGTCGGCGCCGGCATGATCTCGCAGGTCGAGCACATCCCCAATCTGCTGCGCCTCGGTGAATTGTTCGAGCTGGTCGGCGTCGCCGATCCCTCCAGGATTTCGCGGCAGTTCGTCACCGACACCCATGGCATTGCCAATTTCGAAACGATCGACCAGCTCTTCGACCAGCGCCTCGACGCGGTGGTGATCGGCTCGCCGGACCCGCTGCATCACGAACAGGTGCTGGCGGCGCTGGCGGTTGGCCTGCATGTCTTTTGCGAAAAGCCGCTCTGCTATTCGCTGGCGGAAATCCTGGAGATCGTTGCCGCGCGCGATGCCGCCAGGAAAATCGTTCAGGTCGGCTATATGAAGCGCTTCGATCCGAATTACCGGCTGGCGCTCGCTTCGCTGCCTGGAACATCGAGCAGGCTGCGCGCGGTCTCGGTGGAGGTAAACGATCCCGACGCCTGGCCGTTCATCGCCCATCAGCCCTACAGGCGCGGTACCGATATCCCAAAAGACATGGTCGCCACTGTCGCCGCCAAGCAGAAGCGCCAGGTCGAAGAGGCCGTCGGCGTGCATCTGACCGATCTCGCTTTCCGTGGATTTACCGGCGCTTACAGCTCGGCCTTGATTCACGATGTCAATGCCGTCCATGGCCTGCTCGATGCGCTCGGCGTGCCGGACGGCGAGGTCGTCGGCGCGCAGATCTTTGCCAATGGCGACGGCGGCCACGGCGCCGTCAGGCTGCTGGACGGGCAGGCACTGTGGACCATGACGCATCTCACCGTGCCCAAGCTCGCCGACTACAAGGAGCGGATCACGCTGTTCTTCGACGATGCCAGCCTCGAGCTCGAATTCCCCTCGCCCTGGCTCAACCATCATCCGACCCGGCTGACGGTGACGACCTCGGACGGTCACACGCTGTCGAAGAAAGATTTGCGGGCCGGTTACGCCGAAGCCTTCGTCGAGGAGATGCGTGGCTTCTGGGCGGCGATCGTCAATGGCGATGCCGTCGTCAACCCGCCCGAACACGCCGCCCGCGACCAGGCGCTGCTGATCGGGCTGACCCGGCGGCATCTGGCCTCATAAGATCGTCGGCTTTCAGATCTTGGCGGCGCGCAGTTCATCACGCATGCCGCGCATGCCGATCACTTCGATGTCGAACTCGCTGATCCACGCCTTGACGCGCGCCGTCTTGAACAACGCGTATTCCTCGGTCCGCAGATGGGCATCCGGAGGATTGATCGCCTCGAAATCGCCTACCGTGTTGAAATGCAGCGACAGGAAACTCAACCCCTCCGGGATTCTGGCAAACATCGCGTGGTAGGCCGTCTGCGCATCCGTCTTGCGCGCCCAAGGCGTTTCCAGAACGATGTCGAACACCGGTTCGCCTGCCGCTTGCGCCTTTACGATTTCGGCATCGTAGCGGGCAATGTCCAGCTCACCGGCATAGCTCGCCGGGTTGTAGCCCGACAGGTCCTTCACCAGCAGCGCCGGCAGCCGGTATTCCCGGCCGAGCTTGCGATAGATGGCGATGAATTCCGGCATCTGCGCCGTGCCCATGTGAGCGTCGAGATGGGTGATGTCGATGCCGGCAGCGATGGCGCATTCGATCTGCGCACGCAGTTCCGCTTCCACCGCATCGGGATGGGCTTTGCGCGCCTGCGGTACGGTCGGCCAGAAATAGCCGAACTCGTCAGTCATCGCAGCCGATTTGGGCGGGTTGGTCAGCGGACGCCAGCGATACGGCTTCTGCTCGCTGGTCAGCGTCAAGTGCACGCCGAGGTCGAAATCGGGATTGGCGACGGCGATCTGAGCGGCTTCCGGGAACCACGGGCATGGCGCCATCACCGAACCGGAACTGCATGTGCCGAACTTCGACAGTTCGAAAAACGCGACATTTGCGCCATGGCTCATGCCGACGTCGTCCTCGTGGATGACGACACGCTTCCTTGCGGTCTTTACGGTCATTTCCTGCTCCTGAACTGCTGCATTGTCATCTCACCCGACACGGGCAACGAGGTCGGTCAATTCGTCGAGCTCGATCTCGTCACGCCGGAACCGGCCCGCCACGCGCCCCTGCGCCAGAACCACCAGATCGTCGGCCACCGAGAGCGCGTGACGGAAATTGTGGGTGATCAGGATGACCGCCTGGCCCTGCTCGCGTGCCCTGAGAATGTGCTCGAGCACCCGGCCTGCCTGACGCACGGCCAGAGCCGACGTAGGCTCATCCAGCACAAGCAGCGACGATCCGAAGAACATGGCTCTTGCGATTGCCAGGGACTGGCGTTCGCCGCCGGAGATGTTGACGCCGCGTTCGTCCAGGCCGCGTTCCCAGCGCACCCCGAGCTGATGCAGCGCCGAGCGCGCCATGTCGTCGGCGCGTTTCATGTCGAGCCATTTGAACGGTCCGAAACCTTTCAGCGGTTCGCGGCCGAGCACGACATTGCGTGTGACCGACAGCAATTCGCAGACGGCAAGGTCCTGGAACACCGTGGCAATGCCGCGTTCGCGCGCCTGAGCCGGGTTGGCGAAAGCCACCTTCTCGCCGTTGAAGCGCAATTCTCCCCTGTCCGGCGGAAAGACGCCGGACAGGATCTTGATCAAGGTCGATTTGCCGGCGCCGTTGTCGCCGAGCAGCGCCAGGATGCGTCCGGCATAGGCGCTTAGCGACACGTCGACCAGCGCGGTGGTGGCGCCGAACCCTTTCGACAGGTTGACAGCCTCGATCACCGGCACCGCGCCGGCAGCGACCGGCTCGACCGGAGGGCGGCGAAGGGTCAGGTCGTCGGAGCCGCTGCCGGCCGGCAGCCGGGCCCCGCGCTGGGCATCCAGGCCAGACGGCTCGCTCATCGCGTCTTCTCCTTCGCCGCCGTTGCGGCGTTGCCGGCAATCGCCGCGTCGGCAGCACTGCTGTCGCGCTTGAAGCCGCCCATCGGCCTGGATTTGGCGATGCGGCGCGCCACCGAGGTATTGAGGATGACCGCGCCGACGACAATGATGCCGGTGAGCGTGCGGAAGAAATGGCCGGGAGCGCCTGCCAGCACCAGGCCGACCTGGATCATGCCGAAGGTGACGGCTCCGAGAATGGTGCCGATGACGCTGCCGTAGCCGCCGGCCAGCAGCGTCCCGCCGATAACGGTAACGGCTACCGCCTGCAGTTCGATGCCCTCGCCGCGCAATGCGTCGACGGAGGAAAAGCGGGCAACCTGGATGACGCCGGCGATGGCTGCCAGCGCGGATGTGATCATGAACAGGATGACGGTGACGCGGTCCACCGGTACGCCGAGATTGCGCGCCGCCTGTTCGTTCTGGCCACGTGCCTGGATCCAGTTGCCGAACCTGGTGCGCGCCAGCAGGAAGGTGCCTGCCAGCCCGATTGCCAGGAACCACAGCATCGACATACGAAAGCCGGCAAGCAGCGGACCCGCCATTATGGCCTTGAATCCAGGCGGAATGGCGACCGTCATCGGAAAGCCGCCGGTCAGCGCGATCAGTATGCCGCGCCAGATCAGCATGGTGCCGAGCGTCACGACGAAGGAATGGATGCGGAACCTGAGCACGATCATGCCGTTGGCCCAGCCAAGCGCGGCTCCGACGGCCACCGCGACCGGCGCGGCGACGATCGGTGGCAGGCCGAAGTCGCGCATCAGCACCACGCAGACGAACGAGGTGAGTCCGAGCACCGCGCCCACCGACAAGTCGAAGTGACCGCCGATCATCAGCAGCGTGACGCCGACGCTGACGATACCGAGTTCGGCCGCGACGGCCATGATGCTGATGTAGGACAGCCTGGTGGGGAAAAGCTGCGGGCTGAGCGCGGTGAAGACCAGGAACAGGATGACGACGGCCGCGATCGACGTCGCCTCCGGCCGCAGCATCAGCCGTCTCAGCGCCTCGCCGGCGACCACACGGGAGGAAGGCTTGTTGGCCGCATTCGGCCCGGGCTGTTCGTTCATGCCGTCACCCCGATACAAGAGTGGCCACGAAGATGGCGAACGGGCGGCTTGGCCGCCCGTCCTGGACGCGTGCTAGGTTTTTGCTGTCGTCCAAAAACCACTGATGGACTTTTGGGCGGCGTGCATCAGCGATAGCCCTCCTTCACCAATGCCGAGACGCGCTCCACATTGTCCTTGTCGACGACCGTCGGACCGGTCAGGAAGTAATTACCTTCGATCAGGCCGTATTTCAGGTAGTGGGTCAGGAGCAGCACAGGCATGTAGCCGCGCCAGAACTGCTGCTGGTCGATGGTGAACGCCTGCCGGCCATCCTTTATCGCATCGAGCGATTGCGCGACGATGTCGTAGCCGGTGAGCACCAGGTCGTCCCGGCCGCTATCTGCCTTGGCGGAGAGGAAACCGTCGATCACGTCGCATGTGCTCGTGGCCGCGGCCGTATCGGGGTGCACGCGCAGGTAATTTGACAGCGCTTCCGCCTGCTGGCCCGGATCCATGGTCAGTTCGAGGAAGTCGGCCTCGATGCCGGCCTTCTTGAGCTCATCGATCTGCGACGTCGCCCTAAGCTGGCAGCTCGCGTCGCCCGGCTGTTGATTGGCGACCACGACGCGGCCCTTGACGCCCATCGAGACCAGTCGCTGCGCCGTCAACTTGCCCGCCGCCGCTTCATCAGATCCGGTGCGGAACAGGAAGAAATCGTTGGGATCGCGCACTTGCGAGCCGGACGGCGGCGCGGCGGCGCTGCCGAAGGCAATGCCGGCTTCCTTGGCGCGCGCGGCGACATCGGCATAGGACGAATCCTCGGCGAAGGCGCAGATGGCGATGCCGTTGGCCTGGGCGGCGATCGCCTCCTCGATCTTCTGCACCTGGTTTGGAATGGTAAGCTGATCCGGGAAAATATAGGTGACCTTCACGCCGAGGTTTTTGCCGGCCTCCTCGGCGCCGCGTGCCAGATAGCCATGAAAGCCCGTCGGTGCGGCACAGCCGACAAAGTAGATCGAGATATCCTTGTCCTGCGCCATGGCCGCCGCGCCGAAGACCGGCAGCAAGGCCACCGCCGAAATGGCGACAACCCGGCTGACGTGGAAGCCAATTTTCGATAGCCCATTTTTCATGCTCATGCCGATTTCCCCTATGCTTGTTGTTAAGGTCGACCCAAGCGACTTGCGCATCTGGAAGCTAATCGGCAGCCGGTTCGTCAAACAGACCCATTTCGTATCGATTGACGGGAACCATTCGTGCCGAAACCTCGCCGGCAAACATTGGTCAAGCGCGCACCATCGGCGGCCGCACCGACACAATCCGACTGTTTGAATGTGTGGCGGCGGCTATCTGGACTTGATGACGCTGTCGGTATTGGCCAGCAGCTTGCGCACCGCATTGCGCGCCGCGTCCGGCCGCTGCAGGCGGATGCTCCTCTCGATTGCCTCATGCAGCCTCTGCGCATGCTGCAAATCGTCGAGTTCCCGGGTGGTATAAGCGAACAGATGATCGAACGCCGATTCGATCAGCACGCCGAGCGGCACCAGCAGATCGTTGCCCGAGGCGCGCAGGATGGCGAGGTGAAACCGCGTGTCGGCGCGCGTCCGCTCCTGCAGGTTGGTCGCCTCGCCCATCTCGCGGCAGGCCTGGCTGATCTCGGCCATCTGCTCGTCGGTGCGTCGCATGGCGGCAAAGGCGCTGGCCTCCGGCTCGATGATGTGGCGGAATTCCTGCACGGTCCTGAGGAACACCTCGCGGTCCGGCGAGGTCGCATACCAGGCCAGCACGTCGCGATCGAGCAGGTTCCAGCGTTCCTTAGGCTCGACCCAGCTGCCGATTTTGGGACGTGACGACAGCAGGCTCTTCGCCATCAGCATTTTTATGGCTTCGCGCACCGCCGAGCGGCTGACGTCGAAAGTCTCTGACCATTTGGCTTCGTTGGGCAGGATGGTTCCCGGCGGATAATCGCCGCGCACGATCCTCAGCCCGATCTCGTTGGCCAGCGACGCATGCACGCTCGATCCCGGCATGCGCGCCGCATCGGCCCGGCGAATACCGCTCGTGCGTTCGGCGAACGCCTCGGCCGCTGTCTTTCCCTTATTCGGCTTCGCGTCCTGCATAGCTCCACAAAGTCCGGATTTGGAGGCGTGTCAAGGAGATGAAATCGACGGCAATATCTCAGCTTGATTTTCCGCCTCCGTCCCCTCGCCGACACCGCGCTTTGCCAAGCGTTCACGCCGGGGAGGCACGAACGGTTTCTCTTTGTTCCGGCTGAATTCCTCGATCAGGAAATCAAGGAAGACGCGGATTTTCGGGGCAAGATGCTGGCGTGCCGGATAGACCGCGTAGAGCGTGGTTTCGACCTTGTCCCAATCATCCAGAGCCGATTGCAGCCGGCCTGCTTTAAGGTCGCTCTCGACATAGGGATAAGGGATCAGGCTGACGCCGAAGCCGGCGCGCAGCGCATCGCGCACGGCAAGGCTTGACGAGACCGTATATCGTCCGTCGATGGCGATCCGCTCGGCGCGGCCGTCCTTGCGGAATTCCCATATGTCCGCATGCCCCGAGAGGCTGAACCGGATGCAATTGGCCGCCTTCAAATCGGCAGGCGTTTTGGGCCGGCCATGCTCCTCAAAGTAGGACGGAGCTGCGCAAAGCACGTGCGGCATGACCGCAAGCTTTCTGGCGACCAGACTGGAATCCTCGAGATTGTCGCTGCCGCGAATGGCCAGGTCAAATCCCTCCCGCACGATATCGACGCGCCTGTCGTCAAGATGCAGATCGAGTTTCAAATCGGGATAGCGCGATAGAAACGCGGGGATGGCAGCCGAAAGCCGCGTCAACGTGACAGTCATCGGCGCGCTGACCCGCAACGTGCCGCTCGGCGCCGTCTTGATCGGGCCGAGCACCTGGTCGGCCCTGGCCAGCGCATCGAGCCCCTGCGTGACATGCTCCAGGTAGATCCTGCCCTCTTCGGTCAGCGCCATGCGCCGCGTTGTCCGGTTGATGAGCCGCACCCCCAGATGCGCCTCCAGTTCGGCGATGTTCTTGCTGACCGCGGGAGCCGAGAGACCGAGCCGCCGTCCGGCTTCGGCAAAGCTGTTCAGTTCCGCCACCTGGCGGAAAACCTGCAACGCAGTCAGGCGATCCATCGCACCATTCTCTTTCAGTAAATAATGTCTTGCAATTGCTGCATATTATCGCTCCTTGGTAAATTGTTTATCTGCTTTCCGAACGACTTTCTCAGGTTTGGAATGACATGATGACCAACCCCGCAATCTCCCTTATCGAGCGACGCATGTCGGCCAATCGGTTCGATGCCTCGCACGCATTGACGGATGCCGAGGTCGAGGAACTGGCACGTCTCGCAACACGCGCGCCAACCGCCTACAACCTTCAGAATTGGCGGTTCATCGCCGTGCGGACGCCGGAAGCAAAGGCACGGTTGCGCAGCCTGGCCCACGGCCAGGTGAAGGTACAGGAAGCAGCGGTCACCTTCATCATCTGCGGCGTACTGCCCGACCACGCTGCCCTCGATGCAAGGCTGCGTCCGTTCGTCGAAGCCGGCTTCATGCCGGCGGATATGGCTTCGGGCTGGCAGGAAGGCGCCCGCGCCCAATATGCCGATCCTCTAGCGGCCCGCGACGAAGCCGTGCGCTCGGCAACGCTTGGCGCCGCAACGCTGATTTTCGCGGCCGAAGCGCTCGGCCTCGTCTCCGGTCCGATGGCCGGCTTCGATGCCGAAGGCGTGGCCCGCGAGTTCGGCCTTGGACTGAATGAAGTGCCGGTGATGCTCATCGCGGTCGGCCGCGCCGCGCCCGGAAACTGGCCGCAAAAGCCGCGCCGCCCTCTTGCCGAAGTTCTGGAAATCTTATGAAAACGCACCGTTCCGATCTGCTGCTTACAGCCATTGCACCCGCAATATGGGGCAGCACCTATATCGTCACCACGCAGTTCCTGCCCAACTTTTCGCCGATGACGGTCGCAATGCTGCGTGCCTTGCCCGCCGGATTGCTGCTGCTGGCGATCGTTCGGCAACTGCCAACCGGCATCTGGTGGCTGCGCAGTTTCGTCCTCGGAGCCCTCAACATCTCGATCTTCCTGAGCATGTTGTTTGTCGCCGCCTACCGGCTTCCGGGCGGGGTCGCGGCGACCGTGCTGTCGGTCCAGCCATTGATTGTGATTTTCCTCGCTGCTGCCCTGCTTGCCAGCCCTGTCCGCCGGTTGGCGATTGTCGCCGCCCTTGTCGGGATCGCCGGTGTTGCATTGCTGGTGCTGACCCCGAACGCGACGCTCGATGCGGCCGGCGTTGCCGCCGGCCTCGCCGGGGCGGCCTCAATGGCCTTCGGAAGCGTGTTGAGCCGCAAGTGGCAGCCGCCAGCATCGCTGCTCGCCTTTACGGCATGGCAACTGACCGCCGGCGGTCTCCTTCTCGTTCCGGTGGCTCTGCTTTTCGAACCACCCATCCCGTTCCCGACCGCGGCCAACCTGCTTGGACTGGTGTGGCTCGGCCTGATCGGTGCGGCGCTGACTTATGTCCTCTGGTTCCGGGGCATTGCGCGACTGGAATCCGCAGTGGTGTCATCGCTGCTTTTCCTCAGCCCGGTGACCGCCGTGCTGCTTGGATGGGTATTCCTGGATCAGACGCTGACCTTGCCTCAAATCGCCGGCGTCGTTTTCGTCATCGGCAGCATCTGGCTGGCTCAACGCCCTAGCCGCAACGAGGCTTGAGCCTGGGCGGGAGTGGGTCAGTTTGAAAATTCGATCAAGACGGATGGCCGAAGACGGTTAAAATAAGCTCAACCGCACCGAAGCTGCAGAAGAACACAACAGCACCATATGCAATCACCCGGCGCGGTATCAGGAAGCGCGCTGACCAAAATCCAGCACGAAGCCTTGCGTCTCGCTTCCCCAGTTGTTCGCCCCATGGAAGGTTCTGGTCATCGATTGACCCATAGAAATCGGTGCGCAGAATTATGCTTAGGAGTGCGACGAACATGGCTGCGAAACTCAGGGCCAAGACAACGACACATGCTGTTATTGGAATAAACAAGTGAGGATTGTTCGCCCACTCGTACTTCAAATGTCCTCACTCCCTGCTTTTGGCCGCGAACCATAGGCTTCTCTGCCTCTTTGGCTTGGATCAGCGCGACAATATCACTGATTTCCCAACGCTTGCCAGTGACGCCAGGGGCCGGTAGTGTCTCAGTTTGAAATTTGACGGAATGCAACATGCATTTCCCATATCGGGCTGAGCTCCTGTATGCTTACCGGAAAGCATGGGAGCAATCGTGAGCGATCACAATCAAGACGCATTGGAAGGTTGGACGTTTACCTCTGGCGAGGTCTCAACTGGCGTTTACCGATTTAGCGGTCGCCATTATGACGGACGCTCGGTTGAACGGCAGGGCCCGGACTATGAGGCTATAAAGGCCGACTGCATGAATGATGCCCGGACACTTGGGAAGCCAGCCTATGCCAACCGGTCCTAGAGGCCAGAAGCGCCCTCCGATGTGATCGGCAACGCAGTCCATGTCATGCGCATTGCGACAGGCGAGGAAGCCGACGAAGTGATTTACGACGGCAAAGACCCCGCTGCAGCTGCCGGAGGATCTGCCGATGCCACAACGCCCCTATGATGAGCGCCTGCTCCGTCAGGCGTTCGAAGTCGCGCGCAAGGCCCGCGATGCCGGCGAACATCCCTTTGGTTCGCTGCTCGCTGACAAGGACGGCAATGTGTTGCGCGAGCAGCCCAACGCTTACAAAGCCGGCGGCGGCGACCGCACCGCTCATGCCGAAAGGCTGCTGGCCTCGTGGGCAGGGATGAATGTCAGCCTCGAAAAGCTGGCCTCCTGCACGCTCTACAGTTCGGCCGAACCTTGCGCGATGTGCTCCGGGACAATCTATTGGGCGGGCATTGGACGGGTCGTCTTTGGCCAGAGCGAACACGACCTCAAGCGGGTGACGGGTGCACATGTCGAGAACCCCACACTCGACCTGCCCTGCAGGATCGTCTTCGAAGCCGGGCAGCGTCCGACTGAAGTCATCGGCCCGCTGCTTGCCGATGAAGCGGCGCAACTCCAGGCCGAATTCTGGAAAGACAACTAGCTCAATTGCCGCGCGGCAAACGAGCGGGTGCCAGCCGCAATTCGGGGCTGGCCCAGTGCCGGTTCCGCGTCAGCTGCGTCCGTCAGCTCGTCTTGACGTATTTCCGCCAGCTGTGCTCCGGCCGGAAGCCGAGCATGTCGCGCGCCTTGCGGTTGGAGAGCAGCGTCTCGTATTCGTCAAGTTCGGCCTTGACCGGCACATCGGGATAAAACCGCTTCAGGAGTTCGGCTGTCGGCAGATCGGACGAGGTGTCGTCGTTGGCGGCGTTGAACACCTGATAGCCGAGCCCGTTCTTCTCGATGGCGCGCAGCGTGATCTGGCCGAGGTCGCGCGCGTCGATATAGCTCCAGGCGATGCGCTTGCGGAAACCCGGATCGGCGAACCATTTCGGAAACAGCGAATATTCATGCGGCTCGATGACGTTGCCGATGCGCAAGGCATAGATGTCGAAGCCGCTGCGCAGCGCGAAGGCGCGCGCGGTCTTCTCGTTGACGACCTTGGACAGCGCGTAGCTGTCCATCGGGTCGACGTCGTACTCCTCGTCGAGCGGGAAATGGGTGGGATCGCGCGGTTCGTTGGCGAAGACCAGGCCGTAGGTCGTTTCGCTGGAGGCGATCACCACCTTGCGGATGCCGAGCTTCACCGCAGCCTCGATGACGTTGTAGGTGCCGAGCGCGTTGATGCGGAACACCTCATTGTCGGGCGTGATCATGATGCGCGGGATCGCCGCGAAATGCACCACGGCATCGACCGGCTGCGAGCGCAGCGACGGGTCGAATTCATGCAGGCCGATATAGCTCGACAGCGCATTGAACACCTGCCCGCTGTCGGTGATGTCGGTGATCAGCGTGCGCACCTTGGGATTGTCGAGCGGCTTGGTGTCGATGTTGAGCACCTGGCAGCCCTGCTCGACCAGATACTGCACGACGTGGCGCCCGGCCTTGCCGCTGCCGCCGGTGAACATGATCCGCTTCGTCATTTTGCTCTCCCTAAGATTCATGTGTATTGTCAGACAATATCGAACTCTGCAATCGCCTGCCACAGCGAGCGGCAAAAACCCGCTTCAACAATTCGCCGGCAATGTGCAGCGCCGTCATCCACCAGTGCAAATAGGACGAAACGACATGAACACGACTGCCGCGAGCGAAAAGATCGGCTTCATCGGGCTTGGCCTGATGGGGCACGGGATCGCGAAGAACATCGTCGACAAGGGTTATCCGCTGACGTTTCTCGGCCGCAAGAACCGCACGCCGGCGGAAGACCTGCTCGGCCGCGGCGCCAGGGAAGCGGCGACCTCGCGCGACGTCGCGGCGGGATCGACGGTTGTCTTCATCTGCGTCACCGGCTCGCGCGAGGTCGAAGCCATCATCCGCGGCCCAGGCGGCCTCAAGGAAGGCCTGAAGCCGGGATCGGTCGTCGTCGACTGCTCGACCTCGGATCCTGTCTCGACGGTGGCGCTGGCCGCCGAACTCAAGGGGCTCGGCGTCGACTATGTCGATGCCCCGCTCAGCCGCACGCCGAAGGAGGCCTGGGAAGGCACGCTCGATGCCATGGTCGGCGCGCCCGATGCGGTCTTTGCCCGGCTGAAGCCGGTGCTCGAAACCTGGGCCGGGCGCATCGTCCATATCGGCGACACCGGCGACGGCCATCGCATGAAGTTGCTCAACAATTTCATCTCGCTCGGCTACGCCGCGATCTATTCCGAGGCGCTGGCGCTGGCGCAGAAGGTCGGCATCTCGCCGCCGCGCTTCGACAGCGTCATCCGCAACGGCCGCATGGACTGCGGCTTCTACCAGACCTTCATGCGCTGGACGCTGGAAGGCGACCGCGACGCGCACAAATTCACCATCGCCAACGCCTTCAAGGATCTCACCTATCTCGAATCGATGGCGGGTGCTGCCGGCATCGCCAACCCGCTCGGCAACGCCACCAAGAACGCCTTCGCCGGCGCCTTCGCCACCGGCCCCGCCGATCAATATGTACCGATGCTGGCGACGCATATCGGCAAGGTCAACGGCGTCGACCTGGTGCCGACAAAAGATGGGAAAAAGCAGACGATCTGAGAACGTTGGGATTAACGCCTGGGAGTGTCGCAACTGCAAACGTTCGCTGCCGACCAGCTACATCCGCCAATCTCCAACGCTGGCGATTAGCATATGACACCACACCTTCGTCCTCCCAGGGCGGAGCAGGAGCGAAGCGACGTCGCGCAGACCCTGGGATGACGAAGGGAGGGTTTCGGCTAATCTCCTAAATTTGCGATTTGCGACTAACGGGAATGATCGACCTTCGTTGCTGGTTGACCCGACTTACACGCAGTTGGCCGAGAAACGATCGAATCAGCGCCGAAACCGGCCGATAACGTTGGTATCGGCGAGAAGTCTGTGCACCAAAGCACGCGCACTTCCGATCGGAAGAAGCCAAAAACAAAAAAACCGCCTCGGCGGGCGGGTCGTTGGAGCCAATTGGCACCATACCCAAATTAGTAGCATAGCTGCCGGCACAAAGCAAGAACAAAATAGCTGCGAAGGCAAAAAAGTCCGAATTCCTGTCCCACCCGAGGTCGCCGCCCTCATTGCCTAGCGTTGATGATCAGCGACAGCCGAAATGGCATCCAATCTCCCCCCTCTGTTGCGCTGGGCAATCGCATTTGGATTCTTACGAAGATGGACCCCCACCCTAACCCTCCCCACAAGGGGGAGGGAACGCTGCCGCGCGCCCTCACTTCCCCTTTTGGCGCCGAAAGGCAGGCAATTTGCCGAGGTCAGCGCCAACGGAAGTCTCCCTCCCCCTTGTGGGGAGGGGTTAGGGGTGGGGGTACGTCGTAGAGCGAAAGCCTCGGCTTGCTATCTGCGATGGCCCCCTCGTGGGCGAGATGTCCGGCAGGACAGAGGGGGCGCGAAGGAATGCGAGTTTTGCAATCGTTTGGAGCAACACCGCCCTGTGCAACCATCACCGCCGCGACCGGCCGATAACGTCGTCGGTGTTGGCGAGAAGCCTGTGCACCGCGGCACGGGCTGCAGCCGGTCGCTGCAGGCGGATGTTCTTCTCGATCGCCTCGTGCAGTGCCTGCGCCCGCCGCTGATCGCTGGTCTCGCGGGTGACGAACTGGAACAAATGGTCGAGCGCCGATTCGATCAGCACGCCGAGCGGCACCAGCAGATCGTTGCCCGAGGCGCGCAGGATGGCGAGATGAAACCGCGTGTCGGCGCGCGTGCGCTCCTGCAGGTTGGTCGCCTCGCCCATCTCGCGGCAGGCCTGGCTGATCTCGGCCATCTGCTCGTCGGTGCGCCGCATCGCGGCAAAGGCGCTGGCCTCCGGCTCGATGATGTGGCGGAATTCCTGCACGGTCCTGAGGAACACCTCGCGGTCCGGCGAGGTCGCGTACCAGGCCAGCACGTCGCGATCGAGCAGGTTCCAGCGTTCCTTCGGCTCGACCCAGCTGCCGATTTTCGGGCGTGACGCCAATAGGCTCTTCGCCATCAGCATTTTGATGGCTTCGCGCACCGCCGAGCGGCTGACGTCGAAGGTCTCCGACCATTTGGCTTCGTTGGGCAGGATGGTTCCCGGCGGATAGTCGCCGCGCACGATCCTCAGCCCGATTTCATTGGCGAGCGAGGCATGCACGCTCGAGCCGGGAAAATGTGCGGCGTCCGCACGCCGAACGCCGGCCGGCCGCCCAGGCTCTGCCTTCAACTTGGCGGGTCGCTTTTTTGATGTCGCGTCCGGCATTCGTATTCCCCGGCAGCTTCTTGTCGAAAGCCTGAATTCAGGGCACGACAAAGCAGCGGCCTACGCTCCAAAGCAGCGTCGCCTCGTGCGTTTGTATGGACGATGCGTAACGGGGCGCCCGACGGGCGCCCCGAAACTGCGAACCTACTTCTGGATGCAGGTGTCGACGGTGTCCTTGGTGCATTCGTCGAGACCGGTGAACACCGGATCGGCGACCGGCTTGCCGTCGACCAGGTCGATCATCACCGAGGGCGCCTTGTAGCCCATCTCGAACGGCCGCTGGCCAACCAGCGCGGTCACCAGTCCGTCACGGGCAATCGCCACCTCGTCGCCGATCGTGTCGGCGGCGCCGATGACGAAGGCGTTGCTGGCGATCTTGTCGGCCATCGGCTTGAACAGGTCGCGGTAGGGCTGCGGAGCGCCGAACAGCGGCCAGCCGCCCATGATGCCGAAGGCATCGAGATCGGGATTGGCGGCGAGGATGTCGGTCATCGCCTGCACGCCCTTGGCGCCGTCGTCATTGGTGAACACCGGGCAGCCGGCAACTTCCGTCCAGCCGCCTTCCCCTGCCAGCGCCGCGAGGCCGTCCTTGCCCGAAAGCGCGTCACGCATGCCCTGCGCGCGGCGCAGGATGTTGTCGGCCGCCGGATTGCCTTCGATGGTGCAGATCTTGCCGCCATTCGGCTTGGCCTTCTTGATGTATTCGCCGATCTTGTGACCCATCAGGTAATTGTCGGTGCCGAGATAGGTCTTGCGCAGCGCCGCATCTTCCTTGCTGAGGTCGGCGTCGAGGGTCATGATCGGGATCGACGGATTGGCGCTTTTGATCGTCTGCGCGATCAGCGGCGCGTTCGACGGCGAAATCGCCATTGCCACCGTATCGGGCTTGCTCAGCATGTCCTGGACGATCTGGGCTTCACCGGCCTCATCCGAGGTCGATGCCGGTCCGGTGTAGAAGCACTCATATTCCGAGCTGGCGTTTTCCTTGTTCCATTTCTCGCAACCCTGGTGGATGGCCTCGAAGAATGGATTGTCGAGACCCTTCACGACGATGACGAGCTGTTTCTTGGCCATGGCCGGCCCGGCACCCAGCGCCATGACGGCGGCGGCAGCGAGCAATAGTGATTTCCTCATGTCAGTCCTCCCTTTGAAACAAACGGACACGGCGTGCCCGCCACACACAGATCGACCCGGAGCAAGATGACAGAGGACGTCGCACTCGTGTCGCCAAGCCAGGTCGATAAGCATTTTCATATTCAGTCTCAGACCGGCACCGACAGATATCGCTGGTTGCCAGATCCCTGACCGACAAACCCTCACCGATTCCTTCCGGCAACCCGGTGGCTCGGCGCAAGCTCCTCCGACACTTAGCTAATATCGCCTTGTCACCGACGTCAATGCTATTTGTCCTACAAAACTGATTTTTCGAAAGAAGCCGTGGTTGACGCCAAGGAGGCTTATGCGTAAATGGGCAAAATCGCTGCTTCCGGGAGGAACTGGGGAGAGCGAATGGCCGCGGCAGAACCGCAGGCCGCAAAGCACGGGGAGGCAAGAAGGCTGGTGGCGGTTCTCGAACTCACCAACATCTCGAAGCATTTTGGCGCCATCCAGGCGGTCAACGACGTTTCGTTGTCGATCGAGGCCGGACAGGTTGTCGGCCTGATGGGCGACAACGGCGCCGGCAAGTCGACGCTGGTCAAGATGATCGCCGGCAATTTCCCGCCGAGCCATGGCACGATGCAGATGGACGGCAAGGAGCTGATCCTGCACAAGCCGGTCGAGGCGCGCCAGCACGGCATCGAAATCGTCCATCAGGACCTGGCACTGTGCAACAATCTGACGGCCGCCGCCAACGTCTATCTCGGCCGTGAATTGCGCCGCGGCCTCGGGCCGCTTCGCATCCTCGACTATGCCGCGATGTACAAGCGCGCCGGCCAGATCTTCGCCGAGCTGAAATCCGAAACGCGCCCGCGCGACCTGGTCAAGCAAATGTCGGGCGGCCAGCGGCAGGCGGTGGCGATCGCCCGCACCATGCTTTCGCAGGCCAAGATCGTGCTGATGGACGAGCCGACCGCGGCGATCTCGGTGCGCCAGGTCGCCGAGGTGCTGAACCTGATCCGCCATTTGCGCGACCAGGGCATCGCCGTCGTGCTGATCAGCCACCGCATGCCCGACGTCTTTGACGTCGCCGACCGCGTCATCGTCATGCGGCGCGGCCGCAAGGTCGCCGACAAGACGATCGCATCGAGTTCGCCGGAAGAAGTCACCGGGCTCATCACCGGCGCCATCGAACAGGTATGATTGACGCCTCAACCATGAGTAAAAAAGGTCGATAATGGCAGTCACCCTTGATCAGACGATCGCGCACAAGCAGCACACCTTGCTGAGCAAGGTGTTTGCCAGCCAGACCTTCTGGGTGGTGATCGCGGTCATCCTCGCCTGCCTGTTCCTGTCGGTGGCCACGGATTCCTTCGCCACGACCAAGAACCTCTACAACATCACCCGCAACGTCACCTTCGTCGCCATCGTGGCGCTCGGCATGACCTTCGTCATCATCACCGGCGGTATCGACCTGTCGGTCGGCTCGGTGCTTTGCCTGTGCTCGATGGTGCTGGCCGTCACCATGCATGCCGGCTACGGCATCGAGATCGGCATTGGCGCTGCGATCGCGACGGCGCTGATCATCGGCGCCTTCAACGGGGTTCTGATCGCCTATCTCGGCTTCCCGCCCTTCGTGGTGACGCTCGGCATGCTGTCGATTGCGCGCAGCCTAGCCATGGTCGCCTCCAACAACACCGTCGTCTTCCAGTTCGGGCCGGATCACGACAAGCTGCTGGCGCTGGGCGGCGGCGCCTGGGTGTTCGGCATCGCCAATCCGGTGCTTTACATGATCGTGCTGGCGTTGATCACCGGCTTTGTACTGCGCTGGACGAAATTCGGCCGGCACATCTTCGCCATTGGCGGCAACGAGCATGCGGCAACGCTGACCGGCGTTCCGGTGCGCCAGATCAAGGTCGTCGTCTACATGATCTCGGCACTGGCGGCTGGCCTTGCCGGCATCATCCAGACCGGCTGGCTGGGCGCGGTCACCACCAATCTCGGCAACGGCATGGAGCTTCAGGTGATCGCCGCCACCGTCATCGGCGGCGCCAACCTGGCCGGCGGCATGGGCACCGCCTTCGGCGCGGTCGTCGGCGCGGCGCTGATCGAGGTCATCCGCAACAGCCTCGGCCTGCTCGGCATCAATGCCTTCTGGCAAGGCGTGTTCATCGGCGGCGCCATCCTGCTCGCCGTGCTGTTCGACCGCATCCGCAATTTCAGGCGCAACGACTGACGTTCAAGCGCAGCCTCCCCCTTCTCCCCTTGTGGGAGAAGGTGTCGCCGAAGGCGACGGATGAGGGGTGCTCCAGTTTGGCATCGCCTCATTTCTTCCAACACCCCTCAACCGTCTCGGCGCTAGCGCGCCGATCCACCTTCTCCCACAGGGGGAGAAGGGGACGCGCTCCTATCGCCGGGTCTGATAATCCGCCGCTGCGGCGCATGGCCGGCGCCCGGACGTGCACATGCGTCTTGACGCAAGCCCGAACTGCGCCGCACAATCGCTCGCAGCAGGCGAAGGGAGGCCAGTCGCCTGCGGGAGGATATACCCATGACGGAAGCGATCAGGCTCTACTGGGGCCGGTTCGGACATGTTTCTGTCCTGAACGTCGCCAGCGACTTCGTCACCCATGCCCACGTCGAGGCGCATATCATCATCTGGCTGGAAGGCACCGCCGGCGAGATGACCATCGGCCGCGAGACGGTGCGGCTTGGACCGGGCACCGCCGCCGGCATCAATTCCTTCCAGCCGCACAGCCACGCTCTGTCCCGCGACGGCACGCCCGGCCTGTTCCTCGCCTTTTACATCGATCCGGACTGGGCTCGAAGGCGCCGCGAGCTGCCTTCCGCCGCGCCGCTGTTCTCCACTCCCGCAATCACGCTCGAGCCTTGGCTGCACAAGGCAGCGGCCAACCTTCTCGACCATCTCAGCGACAATGAGAGCATCGACGACATCGCCAATTACGAGATCGAGCGCTTCATCGACAGCGTGCTCGATGCCGCCGACGCGTCCGCACCGCAGACCGTGCGTGCCCGCGTCAGCACCATGCAGGATTTCCGCGTCCGCAAGGCGATCCAGCTGATGAAAGCCAATGTCTGCGAGCGCATCTGCTTCGACGACGTGGCGCGCAGCGTCGGCCTGTCGCGGCCGCATTTCTTCGCACTGTTCAAGGAACAGACCAATCTGACGCCCAACGTCTATTGGAACACGCTGCGCATGGAGGAAGCGGTGCGGCAGTTACAGTGGTCGCAGGAGCCGCTGATCTCGGTCGCCTGCAATCTCGGCTTCACCACGCAAGGCAATTTCTCGCGCTTCTTCCGCGACCATGTCGGCGTCCCGCCGACGCTTTACCGCGAAGCGGCGCGGGCGATCAGCTGAGCGCCCGTTTTTCAGACTATTTGATAGGCGTTCAAGACGCATTGATAAGCGCTGCCGAGCCTGCCGCCCTACCCTCCCAAGCAGCTGATTTGCAAGGGAACGATCATATGGCGAAAGTCACCATCTCCAGCGTCATCGACGCACCGGTCGAAAAGGTCTGGGCGCGCATACGCGACTTCAACGGCCTGCCGACCTGGCACCCGCGCATGGTCGAAAGCCATATCGAGGACGGCAAGGATGCCGGCACGATCGGCTGCGTGCGCAATTTCCAGCTCGCCAGCGGCGCCCGCCTGCGCGAAAAGCTGCTCGATTTCTCCGACGAGAACTTCCTCGTCAGCTACGCCATCCTGGAGACGCCGCAGCCGCTGACCAACCACAAGGCGACGCTGCAGTTGCGGCGGGTGACCGACGGCGACCGCACCTATGCCGAATGGACCGCCAGCTTCGACGCGCCCCCAGAGGAAGCCGACAAGCTGGCCGAAGGCATGGGCGCCAACGTCTTCCAGGGCGGCTTCAACGCCCTGAAGGCCCATTTTGCCGGCCAGAGCCAGGCGTAAAGGGAGCGTTCCATGACGCTTGCATTGCAGACTTTCGCGACGGTGAAGGACGCCGGCGCGGCGCTGAAAGCCGCCGGCACCCGCTACCTCGGTGGCGGCACGTTGGTCGTGCGCGCCGCCAATGAAGGCGACGTGTCGATCTCCGGTTTCGTCAGGTCGACCGAACCGGCGCTGTCGGTTATCCACATTTCCGGCGGCGAGGTCCGCATCGGCGCTTCGGTGACCATGGCGGCGATCGCCCGCCATCCGGATCTCGCCCCGCTGGCCCACGCCGCGCGCGCCGTCGGCGGCCCGGCGATCCGCAACATGGCGAGCGTCGGCGGCAATCTCTTCGCGCCAACGCCTTACGGCGATTTCACCGTTGCGCTGCTGGCTCTGGACGCAACGGTCAGCACCAGCGACGGCGAGCTGCCGATCGAGACATTCCTGGCAAGGCGCGAGAGCAATGACGCTATCGTCACCGCGGTCGGCTTCACGCTTCCGACCGAAGGCGGCTTTCGCTTCCTGAAAGTGTCGCGGGTCAAGCCAAAGGGCATTTCGGTGCTGAGCATCGCCACCGTGCTGGAACAGGCGCCGGACGGCACTGTCACGTCAGCTCGGATCGCGCTCGGCTGCATGGCCGACCGGCCGATCCGTGCCAGGGCGGCGGAGAAGGCCCTGATTGGCCGGAAACTCACCAGCGAGGGCATCGCACCGGCACTGGCCGTTGCCCGCGACGGCACTTCGCCGCCAACCGATCCGATCGCCAGCGCCTGGTATCGCAACGAAGTCCTGCCGGTCCATCTCGGCCGGCTGCTGCTCGCCTGAAAGACCGTGGCGCATATGTCCGCCTGGCTGCGGCGCAAGGAGTAAAAAGATGGCAAAGGTCCCGATTCAGTTCACGCTCAATGGTGCGGAGAAAGCCGAGTTCATCGACAGCGGCACGACGCTGCTTCATGCGTTGCGCGACAAGATCGGCGACACCTCGCCGAAGGGCGGCTGCCATCAAGGCACTTGCGGCGCCTGCTCGGTCATCATCGACGGCGAGCTCAGGCTGTCCTGCCTGACGCTGGCCGAGACCTGCAATGGCGCAACCGTCACCACCACCTCGGGACTGGCGGAAGGCGGCGTGCTGCATCCGCTGCAACGCGCTTTCCTCGATGCTTTCGCCACCCAATGCGGTTTCTGCACGCCGGGCATGATCATGGCCGCCAAGGTGCTGCTGGATCACACGCCGAACCCCAGCCGCGAGGATGTGGTCGAGGCACTGTCCGGCAATATTTGCCGCTGCACCGGCTACGAACCGATCATCCAGGCGGTGCTGAGCGCCGCGCGCTCCAATTCGCAGAACGCGGCTTGAGGGGAGTCAAAAAGATGGAACTCCGCAAGAGCTACTTTGCCGACCAGCGCAAGGACGATCTGCACGAGATCGGCCAGCCGCGGCCGCGTTCGGATTCGCCCGGCCATGTCACCGGCAAGACCGCCTATTTCGCCGACCGCAATTTTCCCGGCATGCTGCACCTGAAGATGGTGCGCAGCCCGCATCATCACGCCCGCATCCGCAGCATCGATACGTCAGAGGCGGAAAAGCACCCCGGCGTCGTCAAGGTGCTGACCGCCAAGGATGTGCCGCACAATGTCTACACCATCCTGATCCTGATCCAGATCGGGCCGGAGGACGAGACGGTGCTGGCCGACGGCAAGGTGCGCTGGAAGGGCGAGGCGGTGGTCGCGGTGCTGGCCGAGACCGAGCGTGCCGCCCAGGAAGCCGCCGCCAAGGTCAAGGTCGACTACGAAGTGCTGCCCGCCGTCTTCGACATGGACGAAGCGCTGAAGCCCGGCGCGCCGATCGTCAATGAATATCACGGCCGGAATTATTACCTCTACGATAGCGGCGAATGCCGCAAGGTGCGCTTCGGCGATGTCGAAGCCGGCTTCGCCGAGGCCGACCACGTGCTCGAACAGACCTACCAGTCTTCACCGATCGAGCATGCGCCGACCGAGACGACCGGCTGCATCGTCGCACCCGAGGGTAACGACCGCTTCACCTGCTACACCAACACGCAGGCGATGTTCTTCACTCTCGATAACGCCTCGATCATCCTGCAGATGCCCGGCACCAAGCTGCATTTCGTCGGCGGCACTGTCGGCGGCGGCTTTGGCGGCAAGGTCGACGTCATCGTCGAGCCGATCGCCATCCTTGGCGCCAAAATAACAGGACGACCGGTCTGTTTTATCTACAGCCGCGAGGAAGAGATGCAGATTTCCTCGCCGCGCGCCGCCGAGAAAGTCGTCATCAAGGACGGCGTCATGAACGACGGCCGCATCGTCGCGCGTAAAGTCACGGGCTACACCGACGCCGGCGCCTATTCGCGCCATTCGCCCTACGGCGCGCAGAAGGGCGCCGGCCATTATCCCGGCCCCTATACGATCCCGAACGTCTGGATCGACACCTACTGCGTCTACACCAACCGCACCCCCTCCTCGGCGATGCGTGGCTTCGGCGTCACCATCGGCGATTTCGCGCTGGAGGTGCAGATGGACAAGCTCGCCCGGCTGATCGGCATGGACCCGCTCGAATTCCGTTTCATCAACGCCTATCGCGATGGCGACATGAAAGCACATCGGCAGCCGACCGAGGGTGCTGCGCTGATCGAGTGCATGCAGGAAGCCTCGCGCGCCGCCAATTGGCCGATGGCAGAAAAATTCATGGCGATGTCGTCTTACGCGAAGGGAGTTTGAGATGGCGATCAGGCGCGGACGCGGCGTTGCCGCGATCAATTATCCGACCGGCATGAATCTCGGCGGCGACCCAACGCAGGCGCTGGTGCATTCGACGCCGACCGGCAATTTCATGGTCACGCTGTCGAGCGTCGACCTCGGCCAGGGCATGAAGCAGATCATGGCGCAGATCTGCGCCGAGACGATCGGCGTGCCGACCGACCGCGTCGTCGTCGACACCGCCGACACCGACACCGGCCCGCATTGCATGGGCACCTTCGCCTCGCGCGGCACGCACCGCGCCGGCAATGCGGTTATCCAGGCGGCCAGGGAAACCCGCCAGGTGATGCTGGAAGTGGCGGCCGAGGAGCTGGAGGTGAATGCGTCCGACCTTGAGACCGACGGCCAGGGCAACATCCTGGTCAAGGGCGCGCCGCAGAAATCGATCTCGATCTTCGATGTCGCGCTGTCGGCGCATTTCAAGCGCGGCCGTTCGATTTCCGGCCGCGGCATGTTTTTGATCCCGCGCTCCTATCCCGAAAAGGAAACCGGCGCGATGAAGCCGTCGACCTGCTACGCCCACGCCTGCACGGTTGCCGAGGTCGAGGTCGACGACGAGACCGGCGAGGTCACCGTGCTGACCGTGAAGAACGTCTTTGAGATCGGCCGCGCGCTGAACCCGAAAATGGTCGAGCAGCAGCTCGTCGGAGGCTCGTGGATGGGCATCAGCCATGCGCTCTACGAAACGACCGAACCCTATTATCCCAATCGCGACCATGGCGGCACCGACTTCAACCAATATCTGATGCCGGGTCCTGGGGATCTCGCTCAAACCGAGATCATCGTGCTGGAACGGCCCTCGGCGGACGGGCCGTATGGCGCCAAGGGGCCGGGCGAAATGTGCGCCAACCCGCAGATCCCGGCGGTCGCCAATGCCGTCTTCGACGCCGTGGGCGTGCGCATCGACACGCTGCCGATCACGCCGGAGCGCATCCTGCGGGCGCTGAAGGCGCAAGCCCCGAACTGAGTGCTGGAAATGCCCAAGAGAAGCGCCCGGACTTCAAGCGCAGAGACAGTCGCGACCTCGCCGGAGGCGGTGGCGTCCCGCCTCGCCGCCTCGCACTATCTCGCCGATGAAAGCCTGGCCACCGCAATCTTCCTGGCGATCCGGCTGGGCAAGCCGCTGCTGCTCGAAGGCGCGCCCGGCGTCGGCAAGACCGAAGCGGCGAAGGCGATAGCCGAACTGCTCGGGCGCGATCTGGTGCGGCTGCAATGCTATGAAGGCATCGACGCCGCACATGCGCTATACGAGTGGAACTACCAGCGCCAGCTGCTCGCCATCCGCCATGCCGGCGAGCACGAGGTCGACATCTATGACGACCGTTTCCTTATCGCGCGGCCGCTGCTGCAGGTGCTGAAGGCACCGGAAAAACGCGTGCTGCTGGTCGACGAAATCGACCGGTCCGACCATGAATTCGAAGCGCTGCTGTTGGAATTCCTGTCCGATTTCCAAATCAGTATTCCCGAGCGCGGCACCATTCGCGCGACGGCGCAGCCGATCGTCATCCTGACCTCGAACCGCACCCGTGAACTGGCGGAAGCGCTGCGGCGGCGCTGCGTCTATCACTGGATCACCTATCCCGACGCCATTCGCGAGGCCGAGATCATCATGCTGCGCGCCGGCGACGTCGCCGAGGCCACGGCCCGCGCCGTGGCTTCCGCCGTGCGCGACATCCGCGCGCGTCCGCTGGCCAAGCCGCCAGGCATCGCCGAGGCGGTCGAATGGGCCAACGCCGCCACCATCCTCGAAAAGGGCGGCAGCCCCTGGCCGGAAGCCTTCCGCCGCGCCATCGGCGTGCTGATCAAGGATGAGGAGGACCTTTCCTGCATCGCGCCCGAGCTCGGCAAGATTGTCGAGGAGGCGCTGGCGTGATGCACGATCGAAGCGCGCTAGCGCGATACCCCAGGGCTAGTGCGCGACGCTGGCGGGACAGCGCCCCCCTCTGTCCTGCCGGACATCTCCCCCTCAAGGGGGGAGATTGGCAGCTTGGGCGCTCCGCTCAATTCTGCAACGTTGAAGATTGGCGAAAGCCGGCGAGATGTCTGATCTCCCCCCTTGAGGGGGAGATGTCCGGCAGGACAGAGGGGGGCGCGAAGGAATGATGCGTCCGGAAAGTTTGCCCCGTGCGACCACGCCGTTCCTCGGCTTCGCCCGGCTGCTCCGCCGCTATGGCTTTGCTGTCGCGCCGGAGCAGGTCTCCGGCTTCATGCAGGCAGTAACCCTGCTCGGTCCCCGTTCGATGGCCGACATCCGCGAAGCGGCCCTCGCCACGCTGGCGCCGCCGCCCGACCGCCGCGACGAATTCGAGGCGCATTTCCGGAGCCATTTCTATGGGGACGCCGCGGCGCTGGTCGAAGGCGAGGCCGACGAGGAAACCCGGATCAAGGACGATGGCGGAACGAGCGAAGAGGAAATCGAAGTGCTCCGCCAGGAGGAAGGCGGCGAACTGTCTTCGGCCAGCGAACAGTTGAGCGTCCGCGAGTTCCAGCGCGACAGCGACGGGCTTGCCGCCTTCCGCCGCAAGCTCGCCACCGCTTTGCCCGCGCGCCGCTCCTTCCGCACCGTGCGCACGAATGCCCGCGGCAAGCTCGACCTGCGCCGCTCGCTGCGCGAAATCGTCAGTGCCGACGGCGATATCCCCTCGCCGCTGCTGCGCCGGCGGCAGACAGTGCCGCGCAAGCTTCTCATGCTGATCGACGTGTCCGGCTCGATGAAGCTCTACACATCGGACTATCTCAAGCTGGCGCATGCGGCGGTGCAAGGCGCCGACCGGGCGGAGGTCTTCACTTTCGGCACACGGCTGACCCGTATCACCTCGGCGCTGCGCATTCGCGACCGCAATCAGGCGCTGGCCCGCGCCGCTGCCCAGGTCGACGACTGGGACGGCGGCACCCGCATGGGACCGACGCTGCTCGCGTTTCTATCGGTGCCGCGCTTCTCCGCTTTTGCGCGCGGGGCGGCGATCATCATCCTGTCCGACGCCCTGGAGCGCGGCGATCATGCCGAGCTGGAGACCGCGATGCGCCGGCTGAGCGCCCGCGCCTTTCGGCTTTCGCTGGCGACGCCGCTGGCCGGCGATCCGCGTTTTCGGCCGGCCACGGCAGCACTTCGCGCCATCCTGCCGGTGCTCGACGACCTGGTCGACGGCTCGTCCATCGCGGGCCTCACAGAGTTCATCCTGTCGCTCGCCCGCCCCGCCCCGGCGGCCGCGGCAATCTGGAAGAGGGTTTCGTGATGCAGAAGGCGATCGACGCGCATTTCCACATCTGGCGCCAAAAGGACCAGCCATGGCTGGTCGGGCCGATGGTGCCGCGCATCTTTGGCCCTTACGAGCCGATCCGCCGCGACTATCCGATCGAGGAATTCCTCGCCGACCAGCAAGGCTCGGGCGTCGAGAAGGCGGTCTATGTCCAGACCAACTGGGCCAAGGAGGATTTCGAGAACGAGGTCGCGTTCCTGCAGAAGACCGCGGAAGAAACCGGCTGGCCGCACGCCATCGTCGGCTATGCCGACATGACCGTGGACGACGTGCGTTCCCGGATCGACCGGCTGATCAAATACCCTCTGCTGCGCGGCGTGCGCATGCAGCTGCACTGGCACCAAACGCCGGCCTTCCGCTTCGCCGCCTCGGCCGATCAAGTCATCGACCCGAAGGTGCGGGCCAATGTCGCGCGGCTCAAGCATTACGGCCTGTCCTTCGACCTGCAGCTTTTCCCCGCCCAGATGAAGGATGGGCTGACGCTCGTCGGCGAGAACCCCGAGACCAATTTCATTCTCACCCACGCCGGCATGCTGACCGACATGGAGCCCGAAACCACCGAGGCCTGGAAGGCAGGCCTGCGCACGCTGTCAGCGGCGCCCAACCTCTATGCAAAGCTGTCCGGCCTCGGCACCTTCGTCCACCGCAACGACCCGGCGCTGATCGGCTATATCGTCGACAACGCCATCGACATCCTCGGCAGCAACCACCTGATGTTCGGCTCGAACTTCCCGATCGAGAAACTGTGGACCAGCCATGCCGAGTTGATCAAGGCGCATCGGGAAGCGGTGGGCAAGCACGGCACGGCGGCCGAGGCGGATATCTTCTGGAACACTGCGGCGAAGGTTTATCGGCCGGTGTAGCGCGCATCCCTTCTCCCCTTGTGGGAGAAGGTGGATCGGCGCGTAGCGCCGAGACGGATGAGGGGTGCTGGAAGAAACGCGGCGGAGAAAATCCCAGCGATTTGAAGCACTTACGTCTCCAAGGCCGCGATCCGTCCAGCACCCCTCATCCGACCGAGCTTCGCTCGGCCACCTTCTCCCACAAGGGGAGAAGGGAAGGCGCCGCGCCTCACCTCACCGCACCTCGAACTGCGGATCGACCGGTATCTGCATCGCGGTGACCATCTGGTTGGTCTGCCCGGCCAGCCCGATGATCGAGACCAGTTCGCCATGCTGCGCATCGGTCATGCCCTTGGCCCGCGCTGTCGCCGTATGCGAATGGACGCAATAGGAGCAGCCATTGGCGGTCGAGACGGCGATATAGATCATCTCCTTGGTCAGCGGATCGATGGCGCTGTCGGCGACCATCACCGCCTTGAGCTGTTCCCACACCCGCTTCAGCGACGCCGGATCATTGGCCAGCCCGCGCCAGAAATTGTTGACGAAATCGGATTTGCGCGTCGCACGGATGTCGTCGAATACCGCCTTGACCGCCGGGATTTTTTCCACCTCGGCATCGCTCAGAAGTTTCGTCGTGGCCATGGCTTGGTCCTTTCGTTTGGATCGTTATGCGAGGTCGTTGAATCAGGTCGGGAGAAAAGGCGGCTAACCGCCTTGGATGAATCAGCAATTGACGCGCTGAGGCACGACCGTAAGGCTGGCCGAGACCCCTCACCCTCGTCATCCCTGGGCGAAGCAGGAGCGAAGCTCCGTCGCGGAGACCCTGGGATCCATATGTGGACGGCGCCCTGCCTGCAACGGTTGTTTTGCGTCGTTTTCGATCGCTTGCGTCCATATGTCCGGCCTTTGAGCACGGT